>PXDG01000005.1 GCA_003565105.1 Parcubacteria group bacterium
ATCAGGAGGAAGCCGTAAATTCACTTATTGATGCCCTGAAATGGAACCCTAAAAACGAGTGGGCATTGCTTATGATGGGCAATATTTACGCTCGGTTTAAAGATGATGTTGAGACGGCTCTCACCTTTTATGAACAGATCCTTACCTTCAAGCCGGAAGACTACCTTGCGTTGAATAACGTCGGTGCACAGCTTCTGCAATCTGGAGAGTACAATAAAGCTCTTCCCTATTTTGAAAAGGCTTATTCCATCAATCCTGACTATCCAAACACTCTTTATGCGTTGGCCACCATTCTTGAAGAGCAGGGTGATTTTTTGGAAGCATTCGGAAAAGCAGTTCAGGCGATTAAAAAGAACCCAAAGCAGAACGAACTGTATCAGAGAAGTGTGCAGCGTGCTCTTGAAATAGCCCAGAAATACGAATCAAATACAAGTACCGATAAAATAGTTGACCATTTTATCTCTGAACTTAGCTACAAAACTGAAAAAGAGATAAAAAAGGAGGAAGACGATTCGATTTCAACGGCTGCAAAAATTGAATATGCTGAAGTTCATAACCGTCCCTTTCACTTAATAAAATATAAGTCAGATCGACCGGGAATTCATCATTTGATCATTCATGAGTTGACGCACCTTGAATTAGCTACAGAAGCCAGGGAAGAAAATTCCAATATGCTTTTTACGACTAACAACTCTTTAAGAGAGAATTTTCTACTTCAGCACAAGAAGGAAATCAACAAACTGAAAAATAAAGGTGTGCCCGAATCCAATGTGAGGAAATACTTTCTGTCGATGTACGATGGTCTTAACTCTCAAATCTTTAACACGCCTATTGATTTATTTATTGAAGACAGAATTTACAATCGGTTTGAGGAACTACGCCCGATTCAGTTTTTATCAATGATGTATATGGTTCAGGAAGGGATTCAGGCAACGACAAAGCCAGAGATTATTAAAAATGCACCAAGTAAAATACTGTCCAATTCCATTGTTTATAACCTTGTAAATGCATTTCATTTAAAAGACTTTTACGGTGTGGATCTTGTCAGTCAGCACAAACCTAAGAAGTCGGAATTAAATAAGGCCAAGAAATTCTATAAAGAATTTCAGGAGTACCGAGGTAGCAAAGAGCCTGCTGAAGAGTATGAGCTTATCCAATATTGGGCAGATGATTTAAACCTTTCATCCTACTTTGAATTAGTAGATGAAGAGCCTACAAAGCAGCAAACGGCGGATACCATTCTCGATTCAATTGAAAAAGATCCATACGGACTGAATGAAGATGATCCGGTCTCCGAACGGCAGATGAAACAATTTCTGGAGCATCATGCTGATGATGATATCAACCAATCCGTGGTCATGTACATGGTTAGTGGCCTTCAATATTTTTCAGACATACCTAAGGAAGAGGTAAAGAAAATTGCGATGGAAATTGCACAAGTTGGAATCACCGGAATTGATCCAAAAAAGGACGGATACCATATTCCATCCATAGAAGGCAGCAGTTTTTCTGGATATAAAACATTGGCCTACTATTACGTAAGTTGGGCCATTGCAATCCCAGATATGTTGCCCCAACTTCAAATGCCTTTTGATAGGGAGTATGAATTGGCTAAGAAGATGATTGATTCAAAAGAATAAGATCAGAAATTTAATGCCAAATAAAATTTTATACAAAGGATAATGATATGAACTGGATCACCTCTGGAGATTTGCCTCAAGCAGATAGGTTAGAATCCGTATTAGCTACTATTATTGCAGTTTCTAATGGTAATAGGACTGATATTGAAATAGCTAATCAAGTGCCTGGAATTGAAGGCGATGATAGGCAAGGTCGATACTATCGTGCAGCAGCTGTCATGCTAGGCTTCTTAAATAACGAAAATAATTACGCCTCACTAACTGTTAAGGGTGAGGAGTTAGTGAACAATCCTAGTTTAAATAACCCACTGTTTATAAATGCAATTTTGAATTTAAAGGTTTATCAAAGGCTAATTCCATACATGGAACTGCACTCTGAAGGTTTAACACGTGAAGAAGTTTTATTATATCTCACAAGCATATCTGATCCTCGCATGGGTGATTCAATGTTACCTAGAAGAATTAGCACTATTCTTGCATGGCCTAGAACTTTAGGATTCATAAATTTCGAAGATGAAAAGTATTTTCTGATAAATAATTTCAATAACACAGTTCCTATGCTTGAAGTCCAGGAACTTGAGCAACCATTGCTTCCTAGAACAGGAAATTTAGAAGAATACACGACAGTTCATGAAAGAGTTCAACTAGCTGATAGAGAAATTTCAATAATGAAAAACCAAGTGGCACAGGAGAGAGCATTGAATTCACATAGAAGGTTAGTTAATCTTGTTGCAGATAAAATTAGAGGCAGTGAAGGTGTTCCTCGCTATAATCAATTAATTGATTTAGCATCAAAATTTGATGAAGATTATATTTTCGAAATGAAGTCAACTAACGAACAAAATACAAAACCTCAGATTAGAAAAGGATTGAGTCAATTATACGAGTATAGGTATTTACAAAGCTCACCAAACGCTAACCTTGTATTAGTAGTTGAGCAACCATTAAATCAAAATGATCAATGGATTCAGGACTATTTAGAAATTGACAGAAAAATACATTTAGTTTGGGATGGTGATGATGAGCTATATGCCTCTGAGCACACTATTCAGCAACTTCCTTTTCTGCATCTAAGAAGACCTTAACGATACTATTTAATGCCTCGAACCCAGATTCTGGTGTTAAGTTAATAGCCCCAACACCTGATTTAGAATTTAGTGATGCTATATCTGTAATCACTCTATATTCACTTCCCTTTTCATAGTAAACAAATTTATCACCTGGATAAACTACTATGGCCGCAAAACAATCATGAATTGCATCTAAATAACAATGCATTTTATGAATATCTTCAGTTTTCACTCTACTAATTGGCTCCAAGTCATGGTTTCGAGTAGAAATATCAAACTTGTACTTGGCATCAAAACAAATATACTTTTTGCCATGACTGCTTAATATTTCTAACGTTACATCCGGCCTAAACCTTAGTGAGTATGTTTCTGAACTTGTTCCACTGAATTCTTTATTATAGTGAACTTTTAAAGTTTTGCCATTTGAAACAGAGAACCCATAATTAATATTCCCATTTTCTGAAATAGGCTCTAAGTGATCAAAGTACATTTCATTACCTAAAACTACTTGGCAAACCTTTAGAAAAGTCCAGATTTCATAAAGTGACGCTACATTATTCAACCCATGATCAAAATAATGAGAAGTAGCAATGTCATAAATACTCCTAAATGGAACAAGACTACTCAAAAAATGATCATACAGCTCTCTATAACCTGGGTGGTAATATAAAACCGAAGAATTTTGAGGCATAATTTTCAGCTCACCAATCTTTTGAAAAAACTCGTTGCTCAAAATTTTATCGGTCCACAGGATAATTTTGTTAGCTTTTTTTACAATAAATTCATTCGATGAAAACTGACTCCTTATTACGTAAGCAGTAATACGAATATTATTTAAGAAGTACTTTACAAATTGATTTTCTAGAGTATCATAATTTGTTACAGTTATGGTCGATTCAACTTGACTAGGGAATAACCTTTTACCTGTTTTTTTATAAATTTTTTGGGCGAGGTTGCACTTGTTGAGTTCAGAACTTTCAGGGAGATAGGCATAGTTATTTTTTGCATTAAATATGCTTTGTAGTGTTGATGAATTAGTATTCTTAACTCGGCTTATTTCACTTTGAACCTGTTTTCTTTTTTTATTGAAATGTGGATTTCTGAAAATCTTATTCAGTACTGAATCTAAATTATTCGTTTCAGGCAACTCAAAAATTAACTGATAATAATAGTCAAACTTGGAAAGCGTAGTAGCTTTTGAGTAGCTATGATAATCTTTATCCCTTAGAACAGTAGTCGGACTATCGATCTTATAATTAATATTGTTAGAAATAGAACCGATCTCATCAATCAGTTGTTTGAGTTGCTTACTACCTGGAATTTGATCCGAAAGCTTTCTACTTCTTACATCAAATGTGATGTCTCCGATTTTCACATTCCCCAAGTAATTATCAATTTTTAGGCTACCGGTTTTATTACCCGGTAAATATGTGATAAATCTTGAGAGAGGAGAGTCTTCAATTATATGTTTTTTCTCCAACTCACTAAAAGAAGTGAAATTCAAATAATAAACTTCACCCTCTATAAGAATTAGATCTTCTATAGGGATGCTACAATTGGTATCAGTAAATAAGAATTGTGATGTCATTCCAAATAGCTTGTAAAGCCACTCGATTCTAATCGGATATACATTGACTTCAATTTTTGAAGCGAAGTTGGGTAAGATTCACCTTCAATATTTAAACTTTTTAAAAACCTTGAATTAATTTCGCTATAATCCATTTCGTCATTAACCAGAAAAGCGATTAACTTCCTAAGAGGTTCGTCTAAAATGTTATAAGAACCATGCAGTTTTGGAAGAATTTTTTGAGAGATTTGAATATCTAACGCTTTTTTGAGCACTGGGTCAGAATTCCCTATAAATTTTATGGTGTTTAGAATAAATAAGCTTATTTCATTTGCAGTTCTATATCCAAAATGCAAATTCTGGTCTTTGAGGAT
>PXDG01000151.1 GCA_003565105.1 Parcubacteria group bacterium
AAAAGGTTTTTTTCTAGAGAGTCACTCTCCAGATGATTACTGTTCCATTGATATAACTCATCTTTTGAAACTCTTTTTTCCCAACTATCCCCATTTGTATCATGTTTCTGAAGGACAGCAGTAGGTATATGATTTTCAGAAACAAACTTCAAAATAATCCATCCTTCTTCTACAGTACCGTCACTACGTACAACTTTAACTTCATCCCCCTTTCTTAGCCATGTTTGTTTTTGCTTTTCAGATTCCATACTCACATTAGTTTCATCGGTGACTTCACCATCTATCAGGTCAATCGTGAGATCATCATTTAATTCTTCATTCCATTGATATAATACATCCTTCGGAACTTTTTTTTGTAAACGACTTCCATCTTCCTCTACTTTCTCAAGTTCTGCGATAGGACCCAATAACTTACTCCCTGAAAACTTTACAATAGTCCATCCACGTTCTGAAGTACCATCACTACGTATAATATTAACTTCATCCCCCTTTCGTAGCCATATTTGTTTTTCAAAGCTTAAGTTATCACTATGGGTAGGAGGAGTAATTTCAGAATTCCAAAATGTATCAGCTTTATTAGATCCTTCTATATCCAGAGATTGCATAATCATTTCGTTATTCTTTTAGTCTAATTTACTTTAATAAAATCATCCCAGCCAGCCGTTGGAGATTTTCAAACATCTGATCGGATGACTCTATCTCTGCAAGATTCATCCATGCCCACCGAGTCTCAGGAGTTTCTGGTTGAATGGCTTGTTCGGAAACTTCAATCAGATACATACTATCTAAATGAAAGTGCTCTGGCTGGTCTTTATGAGCAGGAATTCTTTGCTCTTGAATAATAAATGGTGAGGGGACAATCCGAACGGTATCATCCCAGATATCATACTGATAGATTCCTGAAATATCTATCCCCGTCTCTTCTTGACATTCTCGGACTGCAGCATCCCAAGCAGTTTCGCCCCATTCTTGATGCCCACCTGGCTGAAGCCATACCTGAAGCTTTTTATGAAAAATAAGTAACATCTTTGACCGATCAGGAGTAACTAATACAGCTGAAGCGGTAGCATGACGTTCATTGGGTCGAGGATTCATAGATAAAAGGTTAAACTCTCTATTCATATATATTTCGTGACTCTCAGAAATATATGTGTATACTTTTCCACTTATCCACTACTTATCCACAATTAAGGGATATCCAGAGTGATGGGTAAGAAGGGAGTGGAGAACGATTCTAAAGAAGATATATCGTGGCTTATATATCAATAAGTATCTCTAGGAGTCTACTATTCTGAGTGGAGAAAAAGTTATACCCATAATCCACCATCTATCCACAAGTTATCCACAAAGTGGAATTTCTGTCTGTTAATAGCTAATAATTGTAGATACTTCGATCCAATACACAGTTACTCTCGAATAGGCATTACTAGATAAAAGAACTCATCAGGATTATCTCCTTTCATAATCGCGGGAGAATCGGAATCATTGACGTGAAGTGTAATTACATCTCCTAAACAGGAATTGATACCATCAAGTAGATAGGTGTAATTAAAGGTAATTTCGAACCCCGCCTCTCCTGAGAGGGAAATTGGCACATTAGTGACGTTTTCTCCAATTTCTGTGTTAGAACTCTTAATAGAGAGTGTCTTCTCGTCTAAGAAGGAAAATTTAACGTCATTGACGGTGTCTGAAGCAAAGACTGCCGAGAGCCGGATAGCTTGCACCAAATCATTTTTATCAACACTCAAACTTCTGGCAAATTGTTGTGGAATCAATCCTTCATACTGAGGGAAGTTTCCTTCAACCAATTTTGAGATAATTTCTACTTGGGTAGCTGTAATACTGACTTGATTTTCACCAAATGATAAACTGACTTCTTCATCATCGGTCAAATCAAGAATACGAGTAATTTCAGCAACTGTTTTAGCAGGAATAATATAAGCGAACTCTTGATCATCTAAGGCTGGTATCTGAAATCGTTTTTCACTTAATCGAAAACCATCTGTTCCAGTAAAAATAAGAGTTTGTCCTTTTTTAGCAACATATACTCCAGCAATTTCTGGGCGGTAATCATTTTTGGGAAGAGATACTGAAGCTAATTTTAGTGCTGTTCGAAAATCATTTGTAGCTAAGGTAATAATATGTTCTGTTTGTATTACAGGAAGCTCAGGAAATTCTTCAGCAGTAATCCCGTGAAAATCAGCTGAGAAGTCTGAACCACTGACAAGATGCAGAGTTTGATCTTCTACTGTAAGTTGCACTTTATCTTGGGGAAGGTTTTTAACATATGCCAATAGTTTATCTTGGGGAATCGTAATAGCTCCATCACCTTCTTCTTTTCCTCGTACGTGAGCTCGAATACCTAATTCTAAGTTTGTTGAAGTTATGGTTAAGGTTCCTTGTAATTCTTGAATCAAAAAATTCTGAAGTACAGGCAGTGTTGTGTGCTTAGTTCCAGATTGTTTGGCAATTTGAATGCCTTTGAGTAGATTTTCTTGTAAACAGGTAAATTTCATATCCGTGTAATCTCTTAATATAATCTTAGTATACCGCACTTTCCCCTATTTGTTCAAATGTATGAAGAATATAGTGGAATATATTCTTTAAATTGTTGTTAAAAAGATTTTTCTTTTATGGTTCAGATCAAAATAGTATTTGATCTTGAAAAAGAGTTTTTTGTTTTTTTGTATTTTCCTTTTATATATATAAATAGAGTAGTAGTAGTAGTATAGGCTGGGGATAAGTGGAAAAGTCTTGTAATCCGTGTCTAGCTTTAAAAAAATGCTGGGGATTAATTTGTGAATAAGTTGGGGGTAACGGGGATAGTATTGTGTACAACTTTTTTTTGGGGATAAAGACTGATCTATCCCCAGTATAATCCACAGACTTATCCTATGAACTTATCCACTTTATCCGCTGATTATACACAGGTTATCCACATATTTTGATAGAATAACACTCTACAAAGAGGTAAAATATTTTTTCGGGGATATCTCTGAGAGTGGGGATGATTCTCTAGGTTCCTTCGTTATACAAGACGTTTTTTATTAACCGAATTTCTTGTTCTAAAGGAGAATCTTGTTCTAAGCCTTTTTTTATTTTGGAATGAGCATGCATCACTGTTGTATGATCTCTCCCTCCAAGAATTTCTCCAATGTTGGGATAGGTGAGTTTTAATTCTTCTCGTAATAAAAACATAATGATTTGGCGAGGATGTGCTAATTCTTGTTTTCTACTTTTTGATAAAATACCATCTTTGCTAATATGAAAATGGGTTACTACAGTGTCAATAATGGTGTCTTCATTGAGTGTTCGCTTGGTATGTACATGTCCTCCCTCAATGAGTTTGTCTACCAATTCAGGCGTAACAGTGGTCCCGAGGAGTTGGACGCGCGCGATGACTTTATTGAGAGCTCCTTCGAGCTCTCGGACGTTGCTTCGAATTTTATCGGCTATAACGTGTAAAATTTCATCATTGACTTGGAATGATTTTTGCTGACATTTACTTCTGAGAATAGCTACTCGAGTCTCAAACTCAGGAAGTGCAATATCTACAATCATTCCTCCTTCAAATCGTGATTTGAGTCGGTCACTGAGTTGTGGAATAGCACTTGGTGGTCTGTCACTGGTAAAGACAATTTGCTTATTATGCGAATAGAGATCATTGAAGGTATTAAAAACTTCATATTGGGTAGCTTCTTTTCCTCGAATAAACTGAATATCATCAATAATTAAAAGATCAACTTCCCGATATCTTCGTTTGAATTCTTCCATTGTTTTATTTCCAATAGAACGCATTAGATCGGAGATAAATTCATCGGAAGTTACGTAGAGGATATTCTTGGTTTGTTGGAGTAAGTGATTGGCGATAGCTTGAATAAGATGTGTTTTTCCGAGACCTACTCCCCCATAAATAAACAATGGGTTGTATTGAACTCCTGGGTTGTTGGCTACGGATTGTGCGGCCGCGTGTGCCAGTGCGTTGGAGGACCCTACGATGAAGTTATGAAAGGTGTAGGTTGATTTAATTAATGCTGGTGTAGCAGAATAGGATGGGGCTTTGTAGGAAGTTGATAGATGAGAATGGGTTGGTTGTGGTGGTGCATATTCTGTTGGCTGAGGGAGTGGGGTTTTCTCTTTGGATTGAGGAGTATAATCAACATTCATCATTTCTGCAGCAGGTTGCTTCTGAGGAGGTCTCTCAGATTGTTTTTTGACACGATTTAGTTTTTTACTTTTTAGGTCTATAACGGATTTCATCTGATTCTTCTCGGGCGGGGCTGTTCCTTGCACCACATATCTGACTTGTTTCACTTCTCCAGTTATTTTTTGAATAGAATTGAGGATAGTGGTATTGAACTTATTTTGCAACCAGTCTCGAGTAAACGAACTTGGCACACAAATGACAATTTCTTTGTCATCCATGCTTATGGGATACGTGTTTTTAATCCACGTATTAAATTGGGGTTTACTTATATTCAGTTCTATCTCCCCCAAAACTGAATTCCAGATTCGTTGTTTCTCATCCATGAGTACGTTTCTAAGTCAGTGTTGATAACATGTGGATAAATATATTCAAATTATAAACGAGCAATCGATATTTGAGAAGGGGGCAACCCGTGATATGTGTGATTTAATCTTGACGAGAATGGGTATCTTTGGTAAAATTAGGCACAGTATGCAATATTAGACTAGATATTATTTATATGGTTAAAGGAGCTGGAAGAAAAAATCGTAAACGACTTCGCGTACACGGGTTCCGTGCACGAATGAAGACCAAGGCTGGACGAATGTTATTGAACCGACGTCGATCACGTGGTCGAAAGAGACTCTCTGTTTCTCAGGCCTAGTCGTTTTGATGGAGTCCTCAATCGAAAGAGAGTGATGCTATAATGAAAGCACACTCTTTTTCTGTATGAAATTAGGTATTAATAATGGTATTGGAGATATGCAGAGACTGCACTCATCTGAAGATATTCAATCTGTCTGGAACTCGGTTCGTCCCTATCGGGTAAATGGTTTTTTGATTCGTATGCAAAAGTCTGCAGAGCTAGACCATCGTGTAGGAGTTATTATTCCGAAAAAATATGTTGCCAAAGCGGTTGATCGTAATTTGATGAAGCGACGGATGCGAGAAGCTATTCGTCGGTGGTTGTATGAGAAAAATCTATATCATCAAGAACAAAAATATGATATACTCGTAGTACTGTCAGGCCGCGATGAACCGCGCAGTATGTTAGAATATACTGCGTTTATAGATTGTGCGGCAGAAGTGTTTGTAAGATAATTGATTGTACAGATATGGCTTGGTTATTTCATGAATTTTTTTACCGTCCTCTCTTTAATGTTTTAATTTTTCTGTATGAGATTGTTCCTGGAGGAGATATGGGGGTTGCTGTTATTCTTACCACGGTTGTAGTTCGACTTATCTTATTTCCTTTGTATAAAAAAAGTTTGAAAAGCCAGCAAGAGATGGCGGTTATTCAACCGATAATGAAGGAATTACAAGAAAAGTATAAAGATGATAAACAGAAACTTTCTGAAGAATTAATGAAGGTATATAGTGATCACAAGGTGAATCCTTTTGCTGGGATTGCTATTGTGTTTGCGCAAATGCCTATTTTATTTGCGATTTATCGGGTATCTTTGAATATTTTTAATCCTGAAAATTATCCCGATTTTTATAGTTTTGTGACTTTACCAGAAGAATTGAATGCTATTTCTTTTGGAGCAATTCCCATTGCTGAATCTGCTTGGGATACTCAAAATGTTGCTGCTATCATATTGGCTTTATTGGTTGGCTTAGCTCAATATTTCCAAGTCAAGATTATGATGGCACGTACACAACCACAACCAAAGAAAAAAGAGGGAGATGCAAAAAGTGATACTCCTGATATGGCTCAAATGATGGGAAAGCAGATGACGGTCTTGTTACCTGTTATGATTACTTTTTTTGCTTTTACCCTCCCTGCTGCGATGAGTTTTTATTGGTTGACCACGACGGCCTTTACTGTTGGTCAAGAATTTACTTTTGGAAGGAAAATTCGAGCTGAAGCAGCAGCAAAAAATCAAGCTCAAACTAGTTAATCACTGTGTGGTATGACGGCCAGTCGCAAATTGGCACTGAATAGTATCATTCAAATTGGTGGTAAGATTCTTATGACCCTCATTGGCTTTGTGTCGGTTCGGGTCCTTACCTTTTATTTAGGGGTGGATGGATTTGGTGAATATACGATCATTATTTCGTATTTGACGATTATGTCAGTATTGGCTGAGCTTGGTTTGAACGTTATTTTGACCACAGAGATTTCCCAAGCAGAATCTTCTGAAATAGCTCAACGGGCGGTTTCTAATATTTTTACGATGAGATTGGTTTCTGCTGTAACTATTGTGGGTGGTTTGGGAGCTACCTTGGTCTGGTTTCTTGGATATTCTTTGGAGCTGAATTTATTGATTATTTTAGGATCATTAGGAGCTATTGCCCTATCGTTAAGTCACGTGTTGATTGGTATTTTTCAAAAAAATCTTCGGTCTGATAAAATTACTTTGGCTGATTTATTAGCACGTATTACTCTTTTGTTAGGGATTGTCTTGGCTGCTTGGATTACTCAGGTAAGCTTGTTCTGGGTAATGATTGCCTATGTCTGTGCGGGAATGATACAAGCTGGCTTTATGATTTTCTCGGCTCGCAGGTATTATCAATTTAGCTTGACTTTTGACTTTGAGTATTGGCGTGATATTTTCTGGAAAGCGCTTCCTCTCTTTGTGGTAGTTGCCTTTAATTTGGTGTATTACCGTATTGATACTCTTATGCTATCGGTTATGAAAACAAATACAGATGTGGGCTTATATGGTGCAGCGTATAAGATTTTGGAGATTATGATTACTTTTCCAGGGATGTTGATTGGGTTGCTCTTACCTATTTTAGCTCGGTATTATATCTCGGATCATGAGTCCTTTATTGATACGGTTCAAAAAGGCTTTAATGTCTTGATGGCGCTGGCCTTCCCCAGTGTAGTTGCTGGATTGTTTTTAGCTGAAGATATTATTTTGTTGATTGCGGGTGAGTCATTTCTTCCTGCAGGAATTGCCTTACAAATACTCTATCTTGGAGTTGGTTGTATTTTCATTTCTAACTTTTTAGGACATATCTTAATTGCGGCTAAATTGCAACATAAGAGCGTTATTGTGGCTATTCTCGGTGCTGTGCTTAATGTATCTCTGAATCTTCTCTTGATTCCAGCATTTTCTTATATTGGAGCAGCTATTGCTACGGCGATTACTGAAGCCGTTGTCTTACTGGCATATCTTATATTAGTGCGTTTCCAGGTGAAGGTCCGACCTCAGTTAGGAGGAGCTTTTGTTTGGATTATGCTTGCCAGTATTGGTATGTCTATGACGTTTTGGGTACTACAAGATGTCTTTTTCTTGATGCAAGCTGGAGTTGCAGGATTGGTGTATTTGATCATATTATTCTCTCAAGGGCCCAGTCATTTACGCCAAAGGTATTACATTACTGTCCGTTAATATGATTTCGATTGCTATTGTTAATTATCGTAGTCAACAGTATTTGGGCGATTGTTTGGCTTCTATCGAGCGACATCATTCTCCAGCTGAAGTTGAGTGTATTATCGTGGATAATAATTCAGGAGAAAATCTTGATTCGATTATCTCTCCCTATCGATCTTGGGTTCGGGTGGTCTATCATACTGAGAATAATGGATTTGGAGCAGGGATGAATCGAGCTTTTCAGGAAGTACGGGGTGATTGGATATTGTGTTTGAATCCAGATATTACTATTGATGGATCTGTTGTAGAAGTGTTAATCCAACAGCCAGTTACTACCGCTGCGGTGGGATTTGCTTTGCGGAGGCCGAGTGGCACCTTCCAAGAATATCATATGGGGGCCTTTTTGACACCCAAGAATGTATGCTTTAGGAACGGAAAAAAAGACTGGAAACAGACCTTCTCAGAAGCCTCAGCCACACAACCTGTCCAATGGTCGAGTGGCGGAGCTTTGGCTATTCGGAGAGGGGTTTTTGAAGCTGTAGGAGGGTTTGATGAAGGGTTCTTTATGTATTATGAAGATATGGACTTATGTTATCGTATTCAGGAAGATGATTTAGGGGGCGTTATCTGGTCTCCAAGTCCTGTAGTGCTTCATACGGAAGGTGGTTCTCAACCTGATAAAGTGAAGATGAAACAGCGATTTTATCTGTCACAGCGGTACTATCTGCGAAAGCGTGGGTGGTGGTGGTTATCGACTGTGCTCTGGCCGTTGCATTGGTTAAAAGTACAATTGATTTGAGTTTTCCTTCTTATGGAGTGACGCACAATGATTCTGCACAAATATGAATGATAATATGATACACTAAAAGTATTAAGTATACTGGTATGAAGCATGGGTTTTGGGTGATAATGATATCAATGATGGTGGGACAATTGGTGAGATTGCCTGGTGGTGGGGTGATCTCGGATATTTTGGTTCCTATGTATTTGGGGGTGTTTATTTTTGTGTCAAGAGAGAAGATTGCTGTGCTTCCTCGGTATATCTGGTGGTGGGCAGTTTGGTTACTTTGGTTGTTGGGAGGATTGTTTTTGAATTTATCTCATCTTCCCTTTGGAGGAGAAATAACAAGTGTATTATATTGGCTTAGATTGGCATTGTATACGGGGTTGATGATTCCTTGGGCTGTCTGGTTGCAAGAATCTCGGCAAGAGACGCTGAAGTTGGCCTGGAATATGCTTGTATCTACGGGAGTCTTGATTGCTGGGTTAGGATTTATCCAGCTGATTTTGGTTCCAGATTTTTCGTTTATGGCTGCATACGGATGGGATCCTCATCAAGGACGCTTACTTTCTACTTGGTATGATCCTAATTTTGTGGGTGGATTGTTGGGTCTGGTATTACTGTTGGTTGTTGCTCGTTTGGTACTACTAATACAAGCAGGGGGATATCAATGGAGGCCGATACTCTGGTTGGCAGGCATTACTGGGTGGTTGGGTTTGGCTCTGATACTTACCTATTCGCGGAGTGCCTTACTTGCTACTATTATTGGATTACTCTGTTTGACTTTTCTTGTTTCTCGGAAGGTTCTCGGGGTGACGATAGTAATGTTGGTACTAGTGTTTTCATTGAATCCTCGTCTGCAAGAGCGGGTTCAGGGAGCTTTGGAGTTGGATGTTACGGCTTCTCTGAGAATTCAATCTTGGCAACAAACGTTAGATGACATTGCGGATAACCCTTGGATGGGGATTGGGTATAATACAACGAGATATCAACAAGTTATCCCTGAATCATTGAATTCATCTTCGGGTCGGGATAGTAGTTTATTGACTCTTTGGATGACGAGTGGTTTGATTGGGGTGGTGGGATATGTAGCATTAATTGGATACAAAGGCATAATCTGGATTAATCGACTTCATACTTCCCCATTACTCTGGGAGCGTATTATGAGCTCGGGTGCATTGGTGGCTTGGATTACACTCTTGAGTCACTCCTGGTTTGTGAATAGTTTATTTTATCCTCATTTGATGATTCCATTATTCATTTTATTGATTCTATGATTATGTTTCCCTGGTATTTTCTTATCTTTCTCACAGGGGTTCTTGTCCCGACCTACGCTATCCAATGGAGGTGGTTTGGTGTTCCTTTTAGTAATCCTGTATTGTTGATGATGGGGCTCATTACTATCTGGTTTGGGATAGAGTCAAAAAGCATACGTTCTTTATGGAGAATTTTTCGGAGGCCAGAAGTTTTTCTTTTTCTCTTATGGTTAACTCTAGGTGTTCTTATTTCAGAGGATCAAAAAGCCTCTTTGGGGATGTGGTTGTATGCTGGCTTACTTCCTTTAATGACGGCGATGATAATGGCTCAAAATAGGTCAATGAGAAGAGTGTTTGTACAAGGATTAGTCTGGAGTGGAGTTTGGCTTACTGTTCTTGCTATCGGGCAAATTATTTTCTCTGGAGACGTGACGTATCGGCCAACTACGGTGTATGCTTGGGGACTCGATGTAGGATTGGCTCCTGGTGGATTTGCGAACTATTTAGGGATGATTCTTGTGCCATTGGTTTTTCTTTCTCGAGAATTTGTTGAGGATAAGTCAAGCTGGATTATTACGGGGGTATTAATTCTTGGAGTCTTGGCCAGTCAGTCTTTAACTGCTATTGGGAGTCTGTGTCTTGTGGGAATTATGGCTTTGATTCAGTACCAAGGTTTCCGTCGAAAAAGGCTTCTGCAATGGGGACTAGTAATGGGCGTAATCTTGAGTCTTTTTGCTGCATGGCAAATCCACACTCCAAAGATTCAGAATCTCACGGATATGTCTCAGAGAAATTCTCTTTCAAGTCGAGTTCAAATTTGGCAGGCTTCTACCCAACTTATACAAGATAATCCTGTAACGGGTATCGGTCTGGTTGATTATGAAATGAAATATACTGAAGTTATTCCTAGTATTGCCTTTCCTCCACACGAATGGCTGGTTCCTCATCCACATAATCTATTTATGGGGGTGTGGTTGATGGGGGGGCTTTTGGGAGTGGTCTGGTTGCTTGTTATAATCTGGCAACTATTTGGGAATATATTGCATCAAGTTCCGTATTCTCGATACAGTAAGTTGGCTTTTGTGAGTCTTTTGATTCTCGGGTTGGTAGATTTTCCTTTTGGTCGCTTGGATATAATGAGTATTTGGTGGATTGCTCTTTTGTCTATGAGCCAATTTTCACCTGAAAGAAGATCTTTACTTTAGATCTATAAAGTAGATTTTGTCGTCACGAGTATTGATGAAAAATAATCTATCTTCACTTGGATTGAGAAAGAGGTTTTTAGAGTCAACGGTTCCGATATTGGAAGAAATTAAGGTTCGTTCTCCGCTAGAAGTATTTAATCGGTATAGGGATTCGGTGAATTCTCCTATGTCTCCATTGAGGTAGTCATCAGGCATTGCTTTATCTTCTTCTATATTGGGTTGAGTGTAATAAATAATTCTGCTATCTGAGGTCCAAACGACTTTATCGGCAAGAGTGTTGGTGTTTGGAAAAGATCCCAGTTCAAATCCATTGTTATCGATGAGGGCTAATTCAAGTTCAGATCCACCTCGCTCAAGTGTGTAAGAAATAATTCCATTGGTTCCTGTAGGGGCCCACGATACGGTGAGTCCAAATTTTTCTTCAAGTACGGAGGAAGCTTCTTTGGTTTGGGTGTCGATAATTCGGAGTGGTGAAGGTCTAAATGCACTTGGTGGTAAGGTCTGACTAATATTGGTAGATGCGGGGATTCCTTGGAGTACTACTTCAGGAGAGGATAGTGAAATGACTTTTTCTCGATTGGTGGCATCGGTATCAGATATAGAAAGGTCTATTGTGGTGTCATCTTGAAATACATAAAATACGCGACTATTCCCTAAGAATTGAAGGTCAAGAATGTTTTCTGAGAAGGTTTCTGGGCGTTGTTCTGCGTAGTTAAAGGTATACCATCTATTATTGACATTAGTAATAACGACAGGAGCATCTGGAGCCCATTCAACGGATGTGATATTGGTTAATGTTGTTTCATCAAGTAGCTCAGGTTCTTTGCCTTGCGTATCAGTGAGGTATACTTGCCCAGTTGGTTTTTGATAATAACGAATATCTCCTTGGGCGTTGATGGTGGCATTGAGTACTGTTTCATCAAGAAGCACAGTTGCACTTCGTTCGGTATCTTGATTTGGATTAGATATAACTTGGGTATTGTTTTGCTCGTTCGGGGAAAACAGTGGTGTAGTTGATCCTGATCTAGATTGATAGATCAATATACCTCCAACAATGACAATTCCCACAGTGAGAGCGCCTGAAGAGATCAGAATGACTTTTTTGGTAGTGGGATGTATCATAGGTTAAAAATTTAACGAAAATGGGTCATTACTATCACTATCTGCGGAGAGGTCTCCTTCTAATTGGGCTAGCTCGGATTTCGCTTGCTGAATTTTGAGTAATTGTTCTGGATCTGAGGTGATGATTTGATCTTCACCATACGAAGCAACTACTTTGATCGCTGCGTGTTTTAATCCTGCAAAGAATATTCCTTCTCCTACATCTGACTCGAGTAATAGAAACTTTTCTTCCTCCGTAAGATAAAAGGTGTCTTTGATAATATCAATAGAAGCTGGTGATTGCTTAAGGAGAATTTGCATTGAGGAGTTGGTCAAAATAGCTTTTCCATATTCAGAGGCTAAGAAATCAGCAATGTCTTGGGTAATCGTAGTCAGTCCCAGATAGTATTTTCGAGCTCTTTTAGCTAGTGAGAATAAGAAAGAAGCTGCATTGTCGTCTTTCATCATTACCCAGGCTTCATCGACTACGAGGATACGTTTTTTCAGTTCTCGTCGAATCTCTTTCCAGACGTATTGGGTAATAATAAACATTGCCAGAGGTTGGAGTTCTTCTTCCATATCTCGGGTATTGAAGACGATTAACTGGGATTTGAAGTTAATATTGGTTGGTTCATTAACGAATCCACTAAAGCTTCCTGTGGTGTATTTTGACAGTCTGATTGAGAGGTTTTCTCCGCCTTCCATATTTCGGAGAACATTTTCGAGATCGGAGAGTGTCGGTACCACTTTATCTTGATAGTCTGGATTTTCTAAGGAAATGTCTTTAGCTGCATAGGTTTCGTACAGAGCTCTATCCAGAATAGCCTCTTCTTCTGCAGTAAAGAGATCTGCTTGATTGGCTCCTTGTAGCATTAATTTAAGCATCCCCATTAAATCAGATATATTAGATTTTAATAGGTCAACTGAGTTTTCATCTGGTCGAGGGATGGGCAAATCAAATGGATTAATATGTTGATTTGAGGAAAGCGCAATTTTAATAAAGGTTCCACCGACAGCTTCAGTAAGGTAGGAATATTCATTTTCAGGGTCGATAACTAACACGTCTACCCCTAACATTAAGTGACGTAAAATTTCTAGTTTTGCTAAGTAACTCTTGCCTCCTCCTGATTTAGCAAAAATGACTTCATTGGCATTCTCCATAGAGAATCGATCAAAAAGAATGAGGCTATTATTGTGTCGATTGATACCATACAAGATACCTTTGTTAGAGGATATATTGGCTGAAATAAAAGGAAATGTTGTTGAGAGTGGTGAAGTATTGAGGTTGTTTCCAATATCAAGGTCATCTTTGAGGAGGGGGAGGGTGGATTTGAATCCTTGTTCAGATTGGAAAAGACTTGGTTTGGCATAGACCATTTTGGTCTGGAGGATGTTATTAATTTGAGAGATATACTCTTCTAGTTTTTCTAAAGAATCAGCATATACTGTCATATACAGGCCAAATCGGAAGAATCGTTCCGTTCCTTGTTGAAGAGAGTCTCGTAAGTGTTCTGCATCTCGATAGGCTGTCTCAATCAATGGATCTCGAACGATTCCTTTTTCGGCAGCCATGGACATTTGGGCTTGGAAACGGGTTACTTGAGTACGAAGGTTTTTGAGAATAGCCCCACTATCCATAGGATACAGAAACATCGAAATATCCATTACATAATCCATCGTAATCAATGGGCTAAACCACCCTGTTACTAAAAAACGAGGATAGGTCATCACAAAAAGAGTCCGTGCAAATTTTGTTCCAACTTGAATGTGTTTTGGAGCAACGAGTATTGATGCAGGGGATATTAAGTCTCTCAGGGTGTTTTGCCCTTTGAGATACTCAATGTTTTGCGGTGATTGTGGTTTTGATGGTTTTGCCATAACTCTATGTTATATCTAAATCACTAATTTCGTGAAGAGACTCGGTAGGTTTGGTATCTGGATTATACAGAGAATAGTATAGTTCGATTAGCTCTTGGGTATTGAGAGGAATCATATAGATACCAGATCGTTTGAGTCCGTACATAATATTATTCACTCTTTGCCAGAGCTGAGTTTTGTATTTCTCAAACTCTTCTTTTGAGTATTTTATATCGGATGGAGTTTTATTAAATGCTCCACTGAGTTTATCTAACAATCCTTGAGGTCTTTCGACTGGATCAAATGGAATGACGACATAAAAGGTTTTATTAACAATGTTAGCTCCAGTTACTAATTGTTGAATGAAGGATATATACTCCCCTGTTTGGTTTCGTAACAAATCATTGGTTTGAATTTGCTCAAACTCTCTCAGATACTTGATATATCCATTAATATTGAGGACACGAGAACTAATTTGAATCTGGACAGGAAAGTCAAGGGCGTTTAGAAAATTTTGATAAGCATAAATAATCGAGTCCTGTTCTTCGTTTGCCTTGAGATCGAAGTTAATCGAAGATGCCATGAGGACTGCTCGTAGACCTCCATCTTTGAGTATCACAACACTGTCTTGAATAGAGTCTATATCAAGGTGTCGTTGAGTACTGGATTCAGGCTTGTTTCGCGGGTTTTGTTTCGGCTTCTCCATATGTAATTATTATAGCATATCATTCTCATAGTGAGTAGTGGGTAGTGAGGAGATTATTGGTGTAATTCATTATACAGGCTTACCCATTCGGTCAGACTAATTTGTTCGGGTCGAATATCGTAGGCTAGTTCAAGTGAGTTAAAGGCGTGATTTAATTGTGATTCAGAAAATTCTGTATGTTTTATCAAGGTTGAGCGAGCTTGTTTGCGTTTGTATTGAAAGCCTGTTTTAGCCAATTGAATCACTGCTTCTTTATTTACGTGATCAAAGAGAGTATGTGGAGTGAGCTGGATGACGGCTGAATCTACCTTGGGACGTGGATAAAAGCACCCTTTTGGGACTGTAAGAAGATAGGTTGGATAGGCGTAGATTTCTACACTGAGTCGTTGCAGTGAGTATGAGGATGTGTCGGTGGTGAGTTTTCGGGCGACTTCTTGTTGAATGAGCAGGGTAATGCTTGCGGGACGATTCGTGTTGCTGAGAAGTGTTCGGATAATACCTCCAGTGATATGATACGGGATATTTGCTACAACTTTATAGGGTTGAGGGATCTGAGATAGTTCTAAACTGGCTTCCATAATGTCTTTGTGTCGTACAATAAGGTTGTCTGGATTGCCTAAGATTTTCGGAAGTATCTGGGCTAGTGTCCTGTCTATTTCAAAGGCTTCGACGGGACAGTCTCGTTCGAGGAGTGCTTGCGTCAAAGAACCGAGTCCAGGACCAATTTCGACCACCGTATCTCCTGGTTGAATGTTTGCTTTATTGAGCATTTTTTCTAAGAGGGGACGGTCAATAAAAAAGTTTTGAGATAATGAGTCAAGAGGAGCTATTTGATACTCTTCGAGGAGTTTTTTGATGGTGGTAATCGTCATAAGAGTATTATTTGATACATTGATTGGGATGGTGAAAATAGCTGGAATAATCCTAAAGGTACTTCTATTATACTCTTTTTTGAATTTCTGGTAAAATAGAAACAACAACTACTACTAAATAATGTGTGACTATGAAGATAATTTCTTGGAATGTAAATGGGATTAGAGCGGTATTAAAAAAAGAATTGTTTTACTCATTTCTTGAAGAATATCAGCCAGATATCCTCTGTCTCCAAGAATCGAAAGCCCAGCCTGAGCAGGTTAAGCTTGATGTTCCTGACTACTATCAGTATTGGCACTCCGCCCAACGGAAGGGATACTCCGGAACGGTACTTCTTTCTAAAGTTGAACCTCAAAAAGTGTGGTTTGGATTTGACCCCGAAGTGGTGACGAAGTATCAGTTGGCAGATACATACGGTGATACTACTACTGAGGGTCGAGTGATAACGGCTGAATACGAAGCCTTTTATGTGGTCACTGTCTACACTCCTAATGCCAAGGAGGATCTCTCACGTATTCAGATGCGTCAACAGTGGGACCCAGCATTTCTGGAGCATTGTCAGATGTTAGAGAAACAAAAACCAGTAGTCTTTTGTGGTGATTTGAATGTGGCCCACACTGAGTTGGATTTGGCTCGACCAAAAGATAATGTGGGTAAAAAAGGCTTTACAGATGAAGAGCGTGAAGGGTTTCAGGCATTTGTAGATGCGGGATTTGTTGACACTTTACGAATGTTTCAAGAAGGAAATGGATATTATACTTGGTGGTCTCATTGGGGGAATGCACGCCAGCGGAATGTTGGATGGCGGATTGATTATGTCTTGGTCTCCGAAAGGTGGAAAGATAGGGTTAAGTCTGCTAGTATTTACCCAGAAGTTATGGGGTCAGATCATTGCCCTGTGGGGGCTGAGATTGAGATTGGTTAAACTTCTCAATGAGTTGAGCTAGATAGACGCCCTATTCTACTTTGATTCTATACTCTTTTCATTTACGCAAAAATCGTGTATGATGATACTAGATATGCATTAATCTGAGAGAACATATGTCCACGAGTGAAATTATTGCTCTTTTGGTGGCCTGTATTTCACTAGGTGTCGCTGGTGGTGCTTTTTTGATGGCTCGCAAAACCTCTCAACGACTCAGAACCATCTTTGCAGGTGAAAGTATTCAAGATGTAGATCAGCTGATTGAAGCCTATGCTGAAAAGTTTGGAACATTAGATGGGCAGGTGAGTACTATTATGGAGACACTTCGTGCGTATGATATTCGTATCGCTACTTCTCTGACCAAGGTTGGCTTAAAACGATTTAATCCTTTTCAAGATATGGGAGGAGATATGAGCTTTGTTCTTGCATTACTCGACGAGTCTAATAATGGTATTTTGATCACTAATATTGTGATGCGTGACGGTAATAGAATTTACTCCAAGCAAATCTCTGCTGGCACTACCTCATTAACCCTCTCGGATGAAGAACAAGAAATTCTCTCTCAGACAATGCTCCAAAATCATTCGTAAGAACCCCTCAGTAACCGTTAATTTATACTCCTATGTCCACATCATCAGCTATTGATATCCGTCCCCCGATCATTACGATAATGGGACACATTGATCACGGAAAAACTACTCTACTGGATTATATCCGGTCTACTTCTGTTACGAAGCGTGAGGCAGGAGGTATTACTCAACATATCGGATCGTATCAAATTGTATACCAAGGGAAAGCAATGACTTTTATTGATACACCTGGGCATGAAGCTTTTAAGTCGATTCGATCCCGAGGTATTAAAACTGCTGATATTATTATTATCGTAGTGGCCGCGGATGAAGGGGTTAAGCAACAAACAATTGAAGCCATTGAGATTGCCAAAGCTACTCAATTGCCGATTATGGTGGCTATTACCAAAATGGACAAGGAAGATACCAATGTTGATAAAATTAAAGCTGATTTAGCTGAGTTGGAACTGGTTTCTGAAGAATGGGGAGGAGAAACTGTAATGGTAGAACTTTCTTCTATTACGGGAGAAGGGGTTGACTCTTTATTAGAAATGATCCAGTTAGTTGCTGATGTTTCTGAGATTAAAGCCAACTATGCTACTGACGAGACTGATGGATTTATTTTGGAGTCATTTCTTGATTCAAAAATGGGGGCATTGAGCGATGTTGTAGTCCTTAATGGAAAACTCTCTACAGGAGATATTATTGTAGCGGGAGACACTGCTTACGGGAAGATTAAACGGATGCAAGGAGATACTGGTGATATTCTAAAAGAAGCAATTCCTGGGCAACCTGTACGAATTTTAGGGCTCAAAGGAGTAGCTCAAGCTGGAGATACCTTTCGTGTAGTTGGTTCGGAGAAAGAAGCTGAGGCTATTTTGAATGATGCAAAAATTCCACCAGCGAATGATCCTGTAATGCAGTCATTGGTTGAGAAAGAAAAAGAGTTAAATATTATTTTGAAAGCTGATTCAATGGGGTCCCTTGATGCTATTGAATACTCTTTGGGACAAATTGCTCAGATTGAGATGAAAATTAATATCGTCTCTCGAGAAGTAGGAGAGGTAAATTCTTCTGATATTCGCGAAGCTCAAGTGCATAATGCGGTAATTCTTGCCTTTGGACTTAAGCAGGACAAGAAGATGGCTGGGGTGTCCGAACAGCAAGATGTCGTGGTTAAGTATTATCAGTTGATTTATAAATTGACTGATGAAATTCGAGATTTATTAATGAAGTTGTCCGCTCCGAAAATTACCCGAAATGACTTTGGAGAACTGCGTATCATCAAAGTCTTTAAAGATGATAAAAAGAGTGTTATTCTCGGAGGTAAAGTTGAGAAAGGGAAGATTATGCGAAAATCTTTGGTGGACATTAAGAACCAAGAAGGAAAGATTATTGCTCAAGGTAAGATTACTGATCTTCAACAAGAGAAACAAGATGTCTCAGAAGTTCTGATGGGACGAGAGTGTGGAATTATGATTCAAACCTCACTCAAGAAAGAACTTCCAGTAGCTGGAGATGTCTTAATTTCCTACGAGCAAGTGAAACGCAAAGTAGACGAATTATAATCAATATATGGCAACTGATCGCAGTCAACATCGATATGAACAACTCATTCAAGAAGAACTTTCTAAGATTATTCTTCGAGAGTTAGAAGTGGGGCCAGGAACTTTGGTTACCGTGACAAAGGTAGATGTCTCTGCCGACTTTTCTCACGCACGTGTCTACGTTACGATTTTCCCTGATAATATTACGGGAACAGTCTTGGAAAAACTTCGGAAACAACGTAAAGATTATCAATATTTCCTTGCAGATATCGTCCGTAGTGGCCGCTCTCCTCAGCTAGACTTTTATATCGACGAGCAAGCCATTGAAGGATTTAAGATGGACACTCTCCTTGATGAAATTAGTGAGGGACTTAAGTCTACAGAAGAGTGA
>PXDG01000131.1 GCA_003565105.1 Parcubacteria group bacterium
AGAGAAGAAGAGATTTACTGAAGTACTGTGAGCGAGATACGTTTGCGATGGTTGAGATTTGGAAGGTTCTACAGAAATTAGTCAACACAAAATAGTATCAATATTTCACACTTATGTTTTTTAAGCAGTATAAAGAAAAGAGAAACCAAATTAAAGATTTAAAGCAAGTAAGAGATTTATTGAATAGTCATCAAAAAGAACTGCTGCATAAAAAGTCAGAGTTGCCAGTGGACGTTTTTGATGTGACTGAATTTTTCTTTAGACAGAACGCTGAACTATTTGATTCTATTGCCACTCTTCATAAAGGAGGTCATTTTCAGAGTTGTGTGATCTTGGCACGAACACTTATAGAAAATTCAATTAACTTACAATACATATACCGAGAAGATCACGAGCAAAGAGCTAAGAACTTTAAACTTTTTACACTGAAACAGTATGTTGGTCGTTCTGATATTGTTGGTGATTTTCTAGGAAAGAGGGAACTGATTGACTCAATAAATAATATTCTTAAAGACTATAATCCAACTGGAAAACATAAGTCACATTGGGATGGGAGATCATTTAAGTATATATGTGATGAGTTAAAGATGGACTCTACCTATAAAGCAGTTTATTCAAGGCTTTCTGAATATTCACATTCAGGGTTTACTAGAAGATTCGATTACTCTGAGCCTGGTCCGTATAATGATTTTCTACGATTGTTAGTGTTTAGGTATTCAATATTGATGACAGCACAAACTCTTAAGGATATAAATCAAAAGTACGACTTACTGGTAGGTTTTATGATTATCACTGACTATCTAGATTCTCACTCTGATCTCTTGTTTAGTTTTTCAAACACACGTCATGAGCAACAATAATGATCGGATTGCAATTAATCACTTCGCTTCACGTATGTTTCGTGATGTTGCAGACATGGACTACATCTCAGCTCGAACACTGTACAAGAATGAATGCTTTGATGAGTTTCTGATTTTTTCACAACAAGCCATAGAAAAATACTTAAAAGGTATTTTGATGTTCAATAGAGTTAAGAGTAGGAAAATGACTCATAAACTATCTGTTCTATTACAAAAATGTAGTAATGATGTGGCTCATTTTAAAATATCCGAACAGACAAGAAAGTTTATTAAGGAAATTGACGGTTATGATGATTTAAGATACGCAAAGTACATGTTTGGGGCTTTTATGGCTCAGAGATCTCATCTAGTTGAACTAGATAGGGCTGTAATGGAATTACGAAGGTATTGTCATAATGATACTCCTTATGCTGTTGCATTATCCAAAGCAACTGATGATCAGCTAATTGAAATAACCCGTAAGAAAGGTATATCGTTTTTGTATTTGTTAGAAAAAATCGTAAAGAACAAGAATGGGAAATATTCAAAACTTAGATCGAATTTAATATGGAAAAACTTATACTTTTCTCCACGCACTAAATCAATCTCACTTACTGATGGCGTTTGGGGTAAGGCGTCTGGTTTTTCTAAGAAAGAGTTAGCTGAGATGTATGACGTTATAAAAGAGTATATTTTCATACCCAAGGATGTGAAGGATTGTTTCGAAAAGCTACGATAAATACAGATAATAATTTTATGCGAGCCGCGAGTGAAAATAAATGCTCTAGTAATTTTGAGTAAGAAGAATACAATAGCTAGTAATGCAGTATCTTAAGAATAAGCAATACTACATCGACCTCTACGATAAACATACTGTCGAACTGTGCCGAAGCATCGAACAGAATCGTGTCGTTCCAGAGGTACCTAAACGTCTTAAGGTGAGTAAGCGGGAAGCCATAGCGGTCAGTGACACCTTCCACAACTTCCACCTCAAACTCATCAAAGGAGAACGCTATCTCAAAAAAGATGAGACGATAGCACAGTGGATGAATACAGACCGTGCACGAGATGAACTCCTCGAGTCAGCCACACCACCTGAGGATATCCGTTGCCTTACTTGTCGGAATCGGCTTTCAGTCATACACAAGGATCTCTGGCAAGGAGATACCAATGCACCAGACCGTGTCCTCTTCATGTATGAATGTCCAAACCAATGCCTGCCTCGTCGGGCATTTTTTAATGATGGAGAAGAGTGGAAACGAAAACCACACAGGTGTAGTCATTGTACATATGAGACCAAACAGACTGTGTCAGATGACGGAGTAACTATGGTCACTACATACACTTGTCCTCAGTGTAAGTATGTTGAGACTGATGAATATGTTTGGAGTAAGCAGACTGATGAGTACGACGAACACTTTGCTGCCGATCGTGACCGTTTCTGCCTTACCGAAGAAGAGGGTAGAGAGTTTCAAGATATGAAATGGAGACTAGAACAAATGTCTGCTTTGGGTAAAGAATTTGAAGAAGAGCAGAAAGCCCGAGAGAAAAGACTCGAAGAGAACCCAAGAGGATTCCATTTGGAGGGAGCAGGTTATACTTGTGCTATTTGTCAGCAGAGTACACCCAAAGGAGATAATTGGTACGATCGGTGGGGTATTAAATGTTTAGTCTGTCAGTGGGCAATAGACCATAAAGAGATACCACCATCACTCGCCAAATATACAGATAGTTGGTATACCCGTCACGACTTCCAACATTACTTCAATATCAAAACTCCAACTTTAAACAAATGGATACGAAATGACACTATCAAAGCTCGTACCATTGGTTACTATGGTGATGGTGTACATACTCAGGTGTTCCTGATTAAAGATAATAAAGGATTCTTGCCACCTAAGAAGCTGGTAGAATCACGCTCAGTGCGGGTTGTAGAGGAAGGGAAGGAGTATCTGCGATCGCACCCATGGTATTACTTCGGTGATCCTCATGAATTACTCAAAGGATACAAGGTTATGGATTACTTACGGGTAATGTCTCCTGAAGAGGTGGCAGAGCGTGAAGAGGAACGCAAAGCTAAAGAAGAAGCTCGAAGACTACGACGTGAGAAGATCAAAGAAGCTAAGAAACGTAAACGAGGTAAATAAAGGTTAAATTTGCTAGAATCAATATCATGAACTTAATATTTCCAAAAGAGTATGAGATTATGCTGTTCTTTAGGACACACTCTGATTTCCACAGCGTATATAGGATTTCAGAGTTGCTCATAGCGCAACATCATAACAATATCCAAGATGAGGAGTGGCAACATATCCGGACTCTACTTCATCGTCTAAAGAGAGATCATTTTCTCATGGTTAAAAATGAAGGAGGGAATATACATGAAGAGAAATTCGGATCTACACCTGACAGAGTTGAAAGATACTTCGAAAAGAAGCGTTTCAATGATGTTTATGATTTGCAGACTAAGACGGACGATGAGTTGAAAGAAATAATGAGAGCCAGAGTTGATAATCAAAACTTACCTCATTCGATTTATCACAAAGCGAAAATGGAGCTAGAGTTTAGACATCAATCTCCAGTCATCAACAACGGAATTATTGCAGGAGGATCAGTTACTGCTGGTGGAGATATTACATCTAACCACTCAAGTCATTCTACTAATGATGGTGGACGAAAGAGTTGGTGGAAACGTCCAGAAGTAATAATCCCAATTGCAATTGCACTCATCTCTATACCTTGGTGGCCGTTATTACTTAACAGTGAATCGACCAATGTGCAAAGCAATTCAACTCTAAAAGGTCCGCTGACAATTAATAATTTGGCTGATGTACGAGTTCCAAATTTTGCGACTCAAAATGATGAATTCGTTGTTCTGAGTGATGGTGAATATACCTTTGTCTCAGAGCTCTCTAGTCCTGATTATGAGATACCAGGTTATGTATCCTTACTTACCTCAACCTCATCTTATGCCTATTCTGATTTCAATAATGACGGCATGGCAGATGTAGCTGCCACAATTCAGGCAAGAGGCGGAGGAACTGGTACATTTAACTATCTGACTGTATTTTTGAATAATGATGGTCTGCCTGAATATACTGCTTCATATTACTTGGGCGACAGAATATCTGTAGAATCCGTGACTGCTTCAGGCAGTGACTTATTTGTTGATATCATTACGCAGGGTCCAGATGAGCCGATGTGTTGCGGGACAACACCAAAGTCCTTACATCTCTCAGTTTATGGTAATTATATTTATGAGAAGTAGTAAGGTCGAAAATTTGTAACTGAGACAGTGACCGTGACACATAATATGTGTCTCATTTGTATCATTTATAAAAACACTATAGTGACCGAGACACCTCTTTCAGAAGAGTCAGAGTCGTCAGGAATACCCTTGCGGTGTCTTGTGTGGCAAGTTCTTGACCGTGACAGGCAGCATAATGTAGTTTGGCCTCAATGCGGATGCATTGGGGTCTTGCTACATTACTTGACTGCAGGGACGAGAAAGACGGAGGCGGTATACAAGACGACGAGTATGCGAGGAGTGGTCAGGTGAGAAGCGAGTACTTGGAGCTTCGCATGACCTTGCCAACTATTTTGGAGTCTGTGAACAAAATAGTGACAAGGTGCACTGAAACTGTAAGTTTCGTGAGCGATATTGCATTAAGGATATTAGTGACTGTTATGA
>PXDG01000166.1 GCA_003565105.1 Parcubacteria group bacterium
CTACTACCTATACAATATCTGCTGAAAATTTTGTAGCAGATGGAGAAAACGGGGTTCCACGATTTATTGGTGCAGAAGATGGATTAGCGAGCTGGATAGAAACGCCTGAAAATGTAGACGTCTTAGCCAGAGACCGATCTACTGTTACGTACTCAATTAATGTGCCAGACGATGCAAATCCAGGAGGATACTTTGCCTCAATCTTCTTTAATAGTGAAACATCTGATAATTCCTTAGAACTTAGTATCGAAAGTAAAGTTGGAGTCCTTATCCTTCTTCGTGTAAACGGAGATATATCAGAAGCCGCAACGCTAAGAGAATTCAAAACCCTAACAGATCAATATACCTATGAATTAAAACCAGTAGAATTCACATACCTGATATCAAATAGTGGCGGAGATAGAATTATTCCCTTTGGAGAATTGTCTATTCAAGGCCCCTTTGGAAGAACTCTATACACTGAAATAATTAATCCGAATAAAGGGAATGTCTTACCTGGAAGTAATCGACGATTTCATACGATATGGGGAGAAGAAAATGAAAATTATGAGAGTCTTGGATTTTTTGGAAAAGCAGAAGCTCAACTTCAAGACTTTCACTTCGGACGATATACTGCAATACTTGATGTAAATTTAGTCAATAGTACCTCAGAAAACCTTACTGTAGAATTCTTTATGTTTCCATGGCAGTTACTAACTATCATAATAACAACCTTCATTACTGCTCTTACTATAATCATTCTAACCATTCGAAAATATCGACACAAACTCCAAACACCATCATATATGGATTATTTAAATAGAATTACAAAAAACTAATCAGAACTATTCTTAAAAACCCACTCGTAGTAAATTCTTCTGGTGGGTTTTTAAATTTCAATACAAAAAAATCTCTCCCTTCTTCCAGTCCATTCGTAAGCACTCATTCAGGATATTTCGAAACCTAAAAAATTATTCGCATAAAAAAGCCAATCAAAACAAATGTAGTCATTTTGTCTAAAAAACCCTTGACAGAGAACCGTAGATATAGTACTATAAATACGCACTCAGAGAGAGCGCAACAACAGCAACTTCACAACTTAATTTCAACTTACGTACAACAAAATGTATAGTAAGGTTCACACAAGAATTTAATTATTCCACAACCAATTCAGAGGTTATTTTCAATAACAATCTGATGTCTAAAATGAGAGTTTGATCCTAGCTCAGGATGAACGTTGGCGGCGTGGATAAGGCATGCAAGTCGAACGCACCGATCCAGTGCTTGCACTGGTAAAGTGAGTGGCAGACGAGTCAGTAGAACCTTGGTAACCTACCCCAAAGTCTTGGATAACCTGTGGAAACATAGGCTAATACAAGATGGTCTGCATAATCTAAGGATTATGTTGTAAAGCTTCGGTGCTTTGGGAGGGGCCTAGGACGTATCAGCTTGTTGGTGAGGTAATGGCTCACCAAGGCTACGACGCGTAGGGGACCTGAGAGGGTGACCCCCGACGATGGGACTGAGACACGGCCCATACTCCTACGGGAGGCAGCAGCCGAGAATCTTCCGCAATGCGCATATTTGCGTGACGGAGCGACGCCGCGTGAAGGATGAAGCCCTGTGGGGTGTAAACTTCTGTCGAATGGGAGCAATTCAAGAGAGAGTACCATTCTAATAGAGGCTGCTAACTTCGTGCCAGCAGCAGCGGTAATACGAAGGCCTCGAACGTTATCCGGATTTATTGGGCGTAAAGCGTCCGCAGGTGGAATTGTAGGTTATTGTTTAAATCCTTGGGCTCAACCCAAGGCCTGGCGATAAAACCCCAATTCTAGAGCATGTTAGAGGTAAGCGGAACTCATGGTGTAGCAGTGAAATGCGTTGATATCATGGGGAACACCAAAGGCGAAGGCAGCTTACTGGGACATTGCTGACACTCAGGGACGAAAGTATAGGTATCGAAGCGGATTAGATACCCGCGTAGTCTATACCCTAAACGATGAATACTAGACATTTCGAGTATCGACCCTCGGAGTGTCGAAGCTAACGCGTTAAGTATTCCGCCTGGGAAGTACGGCCGCAAGGCTAAAACTCAAAGGAATAGACGGGAGCTCGCACAAGCGGTGGAGCATGTGGTTTAATTCGATACTAAGCGGGGAACCTTACCAAGGCTAGAAACTCAACTGTGGGTCTTTGGAAACTTAGACTGTCTTCGAGATCGTTGAGCAGGTGATGCACGGTTGTCGTCAGCTCGTGCCGTGAGGTGTTCCGTTAAGTCGGGAAACGAGCGCAACCCTCAGATTCAGTTACAAGTGTCTGTATCGACTGCCTGGGTTAACCAGGAGGAAGGAGAGGATGACGTCAAATCAGCGTGTTCCTAGACGCCTTGGGCTACACACGTGCTACAATGGGAAGGACAACGAGTTGCAAAATCGCAAGATCAAGCTAATCTCTTAAACCTTTCCTCAGTTCGGATAAAGGGCTGAAACTCGCCCTTTTGAAGCTGGAATCGCTAGTAATCGCAGATCAGCCTCGCTGCGGTGAATACGTTCTCGAGCTTTGTACTCACCGCCCGTCACGTCAAGGGAGCCGGTAATACCCAAAGCATGTTCATTAAGGACATACCACGGTAGGATCGGTAACAGGGACGAAGTCGTAACAAGGCATCCGTAGCGGAAGCTGTGGATGGATCACCTCCTTTCTAAGGAGTAGGCGCACATCAATCATGAACCTATAATTGATGTGTTAGCAAGGTCGATTGTTACCTCGTGTAACATTTCTTTGCAAATGGTGAAGACCGAAAATCCTTGGTTTTTGAATCAAGGTCATCAGATTGTTGTTGAAAGCAACTTTCAGATTGGCACAGTAGAATAATTAAATCCTGTGTGAGTTGAAATTAAATGTGAAAGTACTAACCAAAAAAGAGTAGGTATCCCCTACTCTTTTTTGGTGTTTTATTTATATTAACCGTCAACCTGAACCAGTGTGGTTCCATGATACTAAAAATACTGGAGACCTCCTGATCTCCAGTATTTAACATTATAATATCCTGAAACCTCAAGGGTTCCGATACAAAGGAAAGAGTTTACCCCATCACCCGTACCAACTCAGGAATCTGATCAGCCTTCAAAGAAGCACCTCCAACCAAAAATCCATCCAATTCTTGAATATCAACAAAATCAGTACTATTTCCCGCATTAATACTTCCTCCATACAGAAGAGGAATCTCTATTTCTCCTAATAAATCTCTCAAGGTGCGCTTAATAAAGATCATTACGGTCTGAATCATTTCTGGATCAGCAGTAATCCCTGTTCCGATTGCCCAAATTGGTTCATAGGCAATTACGCAAGACTTCATTCGTAAAAGTTCTTCGTTCCCGATCACTGCTGCTTCAATCTCTTCTTTGAGAGCATCATAATCGATAGAATGATCTTGTGAATGATGGGTATACCCTATACAAATCATTGGAATAACTCCGGCCGCAAGGGATTGATGAACGCTTTGCCCTACCACTTCATTGGTGACGTGTTGATACTTCCGAGTTTCTGAATGACCAATTAAGGTATATGGAATACTCATATCAGCAAGCATTTGAGCTGATATTTGCCCTGTAAAGGCTCCGTTTGCTTCTGCTGATATATCTTGAGCCCCAAGCTCGACATACAAGGGCATATCGGCTTGTTTTTGCTGAAGGTAGGAAATATATAGTGTCGGTGGAAAGACTACAATTTGAGCGTCGTGCGTATGCCCTACGGCTTCGGCCAAAACACTGACTAAACTATCTACTTCTCGTCGAGTAGTAGGATTCATTTTCCAATTAAAAGCCAGGATTTTATTCATAGAGGTAATATTAATATAATATATATATCATACCTTATTTTGCTCTCTTCTCAAAAAACAGGATGTTGACACAATGAAGAGGATTATGATATATTCTGTACTGTAATTACTGACCAGTGGAGGTCATTATGAAAACCAATGTACTTCTCAATAAGGCTCTAAATGATATCGAGTCTGTTGATATCAAAATCTATGATAGTGTCTTTTCACTCATAATAATCCTCCCCAATGGAGTAGGATTATTACCACGAGAGTGGTTCCAGCAATTTGGCGCTCGAGAATGGACCCAAAGATTGCAAGAAAAGATTGATTTGCTAGATGTAAAAACACGAGATTCTCTTGTTCAAAATATAATTGATAAATATGATTTTGAACTCAATAACGGTGTAGGGCTCGCCATTATCTGGGACATATCAAAATATCAATCTGATGAGTATCAAAAAGTCATTGAGCTTATTACAAATGCTCGAGCGACCTCAATACTCGAGCATATAACAGCACTCTATTCGTAGAGTCTCAGTCCCCCAACCTACACGGTTTGGGGGACTTTTTTGTGGAGTAGTGAGAAGCCAATATGTTGACAGACCTTTACAAAAATGCTTTTTTACGCTATAATAAGCCACGAAATAGTTAACCTCGCACCCTATGGTCATTGCTTTTACTGGAACACGCGGACTTCCCTACCAA
>PXDG01000080.1 GCA_003565105.1 Parcubacteria group bacterium
ACACCACTCCTGCCTTGTATAATATTATGAATCATATTGACTTTAATATGGGAGTCTTTTACCCTCAAGGAGGAATGTATACCATCACTGAAGCCTTGGTTCGTATCGCAGAAAAAAACGGAGCTCAATTATTTACTGATAGCCCTGTGAGCAAAATTATGACCAAAGCAGGTCTCTCCACGGGAATTCAGCTTGCTGATGGTCGAGAAATTACGGCTGATATTGTCGTCTCAAATGGAGATATCGCCCACACTGAGTTAGAATTACTTGATGTGGCTGATCGAGAGCATGATGAGAAGTACTGGGAGTCTCGTGTCTTGGCTCCTTCCGCTCTGATTCTGTATTTGGGAGTGAACAAACAATTTGATTCTGTGGTACATCACAATTTGTTATTCTCTAAAGATTGGCAGCACAATTTCAAGCAAATTTTTGATCACCCTGCTTGGCCAGATGATCCGTCACTCTATGTCTGTGCTCCCTCAAAAACTGATCCCAATGTCGCTCCAGAAGGATGTGAGAACTTATTTGTCTTAGTTCCTATTGCCTCAGGTCTGGAATACACCGATGAGTTTTTGGAAGACTACGCTGATAAAGTCTTAGAATTAATGGAAGAGGGGATGGGCTTAGACGGGTTACGAGAACACTTGGTGTATAAGAGAATGTATTCTGTCAAAGACTTTGCCACGGATTACAATTCCTACAAAGGAACGGCCTTGGGTCTTGCTCACACAATGAATCAAACTGCTATTTTCCGGCCTAATAATGTTTCTAAAAAAGTGAAGAATCTCTACTATGTGGGAGGAAATACCAATCCTGGCATTGGAGTGCCTATCTGTCTTGTCAGTGCTGAGATGGTCTACAAAAGAATCGCTGGCATAAAATCTAACTCTCCATTAAAGAATCGGTAAGATACAAAAAGAAAAAAGCTCTGTTATTCAGAGCCTTTTCTTTTTATCAAATTATCTGAAGCGTATCCAGACGATTGCCCAGAACAAGAGAAATCCTGTGAGAGTGTTAACTTTAGGAAATAGTTGATATACAGCAAAGCTATGTGCAGGACCACGGAGTTCTGTGAGAACCATTAAGCCTAGATAGGTTAAGCCAAGAATATGGGCCAGATCTCCTAAATAGGGAATCATTAACAGATAAGCCACGGTGTAGAGAGTGAAACAATATACTAGTGTCGTTGTGAAACCGAGTTTGGTGGCTATGGTTGGGGTATTTGCTTTCAGATCAGTCTCAATATCTGGTACAGCCGAATAGGAATGCATAGCCATACTCCACAGCCCAGCGGCTATGATTGCAGGCCAGAGAGTCTCACTGGGGGTGAGTAACCAAAACCCTGTTAGTCCTGGCATAATATAGAGAATGTTAAAGGCTGAGTCTACAAAGGGGCGTGCTTTGGCTCGGATAGGAGGAGATGAATATTGGAGTGACAAGAAGAGAAATAATCCTATTGCTACAATAGACTGCCAGGGTAAAAAGAATAATAACCCCAAGAAGGGCAGATTCCATATTAAGATCCAACGCCATAGGGCGGGGTGTTCTGCCTTGGTTACAAAGGCCTCATAATCTACTTTCTTTGGATTATCCTTGTCTGTTTCATAATCAAAAATATCGTTTACTCCATAGACCAAAAGGTTGGCAGGAAAGGTAAAATAAACAGCAGTCAACCAAAGGAGTGGCCAACCAAGATCGGATTGAGTACCCGAGGCTACAGCTCCCACTGCAAAGGGGCCGAGGAGATACATCCAAAAGCGGGGACGAGATATATGAAGGAGTTTTTGTGGAGACATATAAGAATGGATGAATATCTATGATTATATCATAGAGTCGATAATTAAAGGAAACTATTAACCTCTGAATCAATAGAATAAATCAGAATATTTTGATATAATACAAGTAATTAATCGGTGTGTCTATGAAATCAAAATATCAATCGAAAGTAGGCTACGGAGCCAGAGAATCTTTATCGGTGATTCCTGGCATTACTTTAGTTTTTTTGAGTATTGTACTTTTTCTTTCCGCATTTTTTGTTGTCTATTTTCTTAGAAATCCTCAACAGCTCCCATTTTCTTGGGATGTTTTTGCTCTAATCTCCAGTATTAATGTAGTGCTGATTGCTCTTCCTATGCTGTATGGCCTATGGCAATGGCTCGGTAAAAAAGTATGGATCATAGCTGTTATGGCTCTCTATGCAATGACTATTGAAACCTTTGCTATTTTGACAGGGTTTCCGTATAGTAACTTTGAATATGGTGAACTAATTGGAGGTAAAATTGGAGTAGTACCATGGACTGTTGGATTTTCTTGGGTGCCTATTTTGCTCTTTGCTTGGTTGTTGGTCCGTAATTATCGTAATATTTGGACTCGTATTGGATTGGGGGCTCTTTTGATGACTCTTTTTGATATTGTCCTTGATCCTGGCGCTACTGCCTTAGGATTTTGGATTTGGGAGATAAACGAGGGATTTTATAATGTCCCATGGGTGAATTTCTTAGGGTGGATTGTTTCGAGTATCATCGGTTTGGTGATTTGGGAAACCCTGCTTCGTGATATAAAAGGTACTGTTCCTTCCAAAGATGCTCAACGGTGGATGTTTATTTCTGGCTTTGTGTCTTTAATTTTTTGGATTGGGGTGAATGGCTGGATTGGTTATTGGATTCCTGCCATCATTGGAATTATATATGCAGGATATAGCCTTGTACGGGTATGGCCAAGAACACGATAGTAGAACTCCAACAAACTGTCTGGAAGTATTACCAGGAACATCGGCGAGCAATGAAGTGGCGTGATACGATTCATCCCTACTGGGTTCTCGTTTCAGAAATTATGCTCCAACAAACTCAAGTCTCGCGAGTGCAGATTAAGTTTGAAGAGTTTATCAACGTCTTTCCGACTATGGAGTCCTTAGCTGAAGCTTCTCTGGGTGATGTCTTGCGAGTTTGGCAGGGGATGGGCTATAATAGGCGTGGCAAGTTTCTCTGGCAAACCGCTCAGATCATTGTCTCCGAACATAAGGGGCAAATCCCTCAGGATCCAAATATCTTGGTAACCTTCCCCGGGATTGGCCCCGCAACTGCAGCCTCGATTGGCTGCTATGCCTATAATCTTCCCGTGATGTTCATTGAGACCAATGTTCGCCGAGTGTTTATCCATCATTGCTTTGCAGATGGCAGGGACATTTCTGATCAAGACCTCGCTCCACTGGTCCAAGAAACCGTCGATATGAATAGAGAAAATCCCCGAGAATGGTACTACGCTTTGATGGATTATGGTACCTATCTCAAGACCATCGTGCCCAATCCCAACAGACGAAGTAAACATTATACCCGACAATCTCAATTCGAAGGATCCAACCGTCAAGTCCGGGCCTGGATACTCCGTTTTGTCCTCGAAACACCCCGCACCCGCTTAGAGTTAGCAGAGCTGATATCCGATGAGAGACGCGATGAGAATATCCAAGCCTTAATTCACGAAGGCTTGATTGAAGAGGTTGAGGGAGTTTTGAGGGGGAGGTGAGAGGAGTGTGTACGTGATGGCGACGCGGAGGTCGCCGCTACGGAGCGAACTATGATCAATGGAACTGGCATCCATGGCAGAGATAACAAGGGCAGACCAATGATACTCCGGTATTAGTTTCAGATAGTACCAGAATTGGACAAGTATACAGAACTATGGTAAATACAGTAGAGTCAATCTAGTACTCAACGTTCATAGAACGCATATGTACTTATATGGACATAAAATATGTATTCAATGAAAAAGAATGTACTATATAGTATCATAGTCATTGGTTTCTCAATTACATATTGGGTTTCTATGGGAATAATTCGAAGCACGAGTCTATCTCTGAGGATTAAGGAATGAAAAGATCCAGCTTATATATTATCCAGAAGAACGGTATATTCCAGCTGATGTTGATTTAAACAAAAAAGAGATAAGCCTACATACGGGAGTGACCTTATCTCAATATAGTGAGGGGTGTAAAATTGATACGATGTATAAGGTTCTATAACTATAACCTCATTTTTCGTAGCGGCGACCACTGTGTCGCCAATGTACTTATGTTGCTTTTTGATGTCGACTCGGAAGTGCTTTATTCAATTGGGGTAGCTTCTCCATTACAAGTATCTGGGCTCCACAATCCTCTCTGATTCTCACGAGCTTGGCGTTGGGCTGTTTGGAACTCGGTCTGGTAGGTATGTGGATTACTACGGAAGGTGTATTCGAAGCCGTATCCTTCCTCAATCATTACCTGGGAGAAGTTGCGGCCGTCGGGGAGGATGATGTAGCGGAGGAGTCGTCCGAATGTGTCTCGATCTCCTTGGGTAGGATCAATCTCGAGGCCGACGGTTTGTCCGTCAAGAAGTTCTTTGGCTCGGTTGCTGGCTTCTTGTCCAAAGCATTCGACGGGTTGTCGGGGATGGACGGTCTCGGGGGTGTCAAGTCCAATAATGCGGATGGATTCTGACTCTCCATCAAC
>PXDG01000043.1 GCA_003565105.1 Parcubacteria group bacterium
CCCTTATCCGAGAAGTATTTCTTCTCGGATTTTTATTGATAAAATAAGTTGACATTTATATCAATATAATGTAGACTAAGAACGTCTTTATCAGAGGTAATCTATGAATACCTATTACTTTTTCAAGGAAGAGCAGCTCGCTCGAGTAGGAATTCGACTTTTAATCGAAGCTTACCTATCTTTCCCATTAGATATTGATCGGAAAGCATATACCTCAATTCTCAATCTCAGAGACTTAAAGGGTTCAGAACATTCTATAAACTTCTTTTATCAAGGGATAATGAAAGTTTATAGAAACACCCTCTCTGAATTCATAGAGCGACTATTAAAGTCGCAAGAATGCAGAGACTTATTTGAGCCACTAATTAAAAAACTCAAGGTGTTCCAAAAATATCCTCTTGAGTTAAAAAAAGTTTACGATAGAGATGCCGACTCACCCGAGTGGAATCTCTGGATACAAGTAGAAAAAAATCGGAAGACACAGGGGAAATCTCCCATACAGTCTTACGAAGAATTTATTGAACAATACCAACAAGAATTGTTCGAAAAAACATACATCATAAAAGAGCAAGTGTTCTTTTATGTATTAAATCAAGGATATCTCGATGAACGCCATATGTTAGAAGAAGTATGGGAAAATAGCTAACACTAATAAGTCTCCATATGATTGGAGGCTTTTTTCTTAGAATAAGGCTCCAATCATGTAAAACTCTCTGTATTAGCACCTCTATTAGCCCTCATCTATCATACATATGATCACATAATAACCGACACCATACCCAATAGCATCAAACAAATTAATCCAATTCCCGCCCAACGCATTTGCCCAAAACTAAATTCAGGCACTGTATCTCCTGTAGTTTTAGCCTGCCAATAAATAAATACAATAAGTATCCCCAAAATACTGCCAGCCAGAGCTCCAGCCAAAGAAATAAACTCAAAGAATGACCCTACTCCAGTAAGAACGATACTAATTGGAGGTAATAGAGTAATTATGACAGCGGACAAATGAGGAATATCAAACTCTTCTTTATAAATATTAATGACCGCTAAAGCTAAAGAAATAGATGAAGTAAACATAGCGATCAAACCGAAGACATTCGCGACAAATTGAACCTCAGAACCAAGAGCTCGACCCAAAGCTACCGTCGCCACCTCACTCATATCACCACCTGCAACACCAAGAACGACTGTAGTAAAGAGAATATAGAGTATAATTGGAATAGATAACCCTAGAATAATAGCTAGTTGAATATCATTTTTATATCGTGTCATTACTTTTTCCATCTCAGGCACAGCCACAAATCCAAAATAAGAAAACAGAACCGTACCATACGGGACAAACAAAGAACTCCATCCACTAGAAGCACGTAGGTTTAAATCTTGCCACTGTAATCCATCACCTTGAGATGCGCGAAGAAAAATACCCAAAATAATAACGACCAAACCAACCACAAAGAGAACCTCTATACGACTAACAACCTTGACCCCAAAATACACTCCTAACGCAACAAACAAAAAGAACAAGATTCCCATCAAATCTATGGGGAGTCCAGTAAGTTCTGTCAAAATCTGACCGGACCCCAACATATAAGCAATCAAGGCTCCATAAATAAGGGAAATCATTATGTAGAATGTCAGTATTTTCGCATTTTTCCCTAAATACCTCTCAGCCAATCCAGGTAACTGTTGAGTCCCATCTGTTCGCAGAGATATCTCCGCTAAAAAGAGATTTAAGACAATCATCGCCACCCCAATACCGACCAAATGAATCATCCCAATCCAATATCCAGATTGAGAAATAGCGTAAGGAATTGCTAAAATTCCAGCTCCGATTGTTGTCCCTCCTAACAAAGCACCCCCCTTAATCACGGTTAATAATCGAGATTCTCTTTTTTTCATCTTCACACAATATGTAAGTTTTAGTATAATTTTCCTTTTTCTAGTATATCAAAATTAAGATATTTTCGATACCCCCTAAATCACAATATTAGACTTGCAATTACTCAGAAAAAGGAGTAAAATACAAAAATGTGTTTTTTATTTATGGATAAGTACCAAATCAAACATCTGAAGTGCTTATCCCTATATCGTGATATCGTGCGTAAATATTGTTTCTTATGACCGTGAAACTACCTTCCTATAGTCTTATTACTGAGTTTTCAATCCCTCTTATGGCGGGAATTTTCCTTGCACTTGTTTTGCGCAATGCAACCCCAGACTTTTATAATACCCTGGCCTCTACTCATATCATCACCATCGGTGCAATCGAATTTTCCTTTAAACACATCATTAATGATGTGTTTATGGCTTTCTTATTTGGAATAGCATCCAAAGAGCTCGTTGATTCAGTAAAACCTGGTGGTTGCCTCCGTAATCGAAAGCATTCATTCAATCCTTTGTTTGCCACGCTCGGAGGAGTGGCTCTCCCTGCACTGATCTATATTGGACTTACCCAACTCATCCTTCCAGGTGAATCAGTTCTTCAAGGAGCAGCCATTCCCATCGCTACCGACATTGCCTTTGCTTGGCTCGGAGCACGATTAATCTTTGGTTCCAAACACCCTGCAGTCCAGTACCTCCTCCTCCTTGCTATTATCGATGATGCTATCGGTATGATGGTTCTTGCCTTCTTTTATCCTGATCCCGAGCTCCCTATTCAACTTTCTTGGTTATGGCTTACTGGTATCGGAATGCTCTCCTGCTTTCTCTTTCGAATCAACAACCTTCAGCAATGGTTCCCCTATATTTTGGTAGGAGGAACTCTCTCTTGGATTGGAATGATTAATGCAGGACTCCATCCAGCCCTATCCTTAGCACTCATTGTGCCCTTCATCCCTTCACCCAAATGCGATACAGGACTGTACCAACATATGCCCAATACTCACTCTCCAATGCAAGATTTTGAACATAATATGAAGCCTATTATAGATTTTGGATTATTTTTCTTTGGAATCGTGAATGCTGGAATTCTTATTGCTCCTGAATCATTCACTCCACTCACCGCCATTATTTTAATTTCTTCACTTGGAGGTAAATTCATCGGTGTTATGGCCCTCGCTCACTTAGCAAAACGCTATGGAATGCCTCTTCCAAAAGGAGTCCATACAAGCAATCTGCCCGCTATAGCCCTCTTAGCTGGAGTCAATATCACAGTATCACTCTTCTTAGCTGATCGAATATTTGGAGGTACAGTCTATGAGAACGCCGCAAAAATGGGTTCCCTTCTTAGTCTCATCGTACCTCTTACGATTCTCGCTTATGAAGGATACCGCAGACTCTCTAAAGTCATTATTGAATCTCCAGATGAGAATAAAACCTTCGTTTAACAAAAATAGAATCCCTCTCTACCCATATAGAGAGGGATTTTTCAATTAGCTTTGAGGTAATTTTCGCTCTTCCTGAAGCACACACTGTTTGAACTTAGCGTGAATCAAAATAGGCCTTCCACTTGACTCTGCTTGCTCAACAACCTGGATAAAACACGTATCCAAGATACGTTCGGTAATTCGTGTTTGCTTTTCATTCGACGAAACCACAAAAGATGAGTTGGTTAGTAAAACGGTCACAATTATTTCTAACATAATTTTCAATTTCGAAAGAGCTTGTTTGATAGTATTACAAAGCAGACACTTTGTCAGCTATTCATAACGTAAAGAACATAATGATATTATAGTACTAAAAATTGTTACTAAGATTATTCTTACTTGATATCTTAAAAAAGACTTAGCCAATGAATCAGACATCTCAATTCTTGACATACTTAACGTAAAAGAGTATGATAGAACACGGACAACCTGTATTTTATCAATACAGATACACTTCTTTAAAGGAATGGAATTACAATTCACCCAAAAAACACCAGCTTCTTCAGGCGTTCAGATAAATGAAGATAGCATACAAATCGGAAACTTTTTGACAATATCCATCTTATCAACAAAATACAAAGATACTCTTCCGACAGAGTTTAGGGTATCACAAAAAGACAAACAACTCATCATTGAAGATACGAACACTAAAGACTCAGATATACTTCTTACAGGAGATATCTGGGGAGGGTTCGCTGGAGCAACTGAACTCTATACGCAAGAGTCTACCGCTGACATTCTCTGGAAACAAGAGAAATTCAAGTTCTCACGAGGATACCTCACTGTAGTTGCTATCCTTAAACAAAATGAACGCTTAGCGGTCTATACAGGAGAATTAACTCCCCAAGGGTATTGTAAATCCTATATCATATATAAAAATGTTGGAGGCACACTCATCAGACAAGAGATTCAGTGCCCTGCCCTCAACCTAGAGCTAATGAACTAAATCATTCCAAAGAGACTCCCCTAAGAGTCTCTTTTCTTATATTCACAACCTTGTTTTGACATATTTACTTGACAAACTTATTATTTTAAGTTATTATAATGTCCGTTCTTTACAAAAGGTAATGCTATATGTCCAAATCGATTATTTGCTTCCAAAAGTCTGA
>PXDG01000028.1 GCA_003565105.1 Parcubacteria group bacterium
AGGAGAGAAGGTATTGAAATGGTTCTTGAATGCCCCTGAGATACTATTGTTATACTTTCTTGCTCTGATGAGACATCAGTAAGAGTTCCACTAATCTGAGCAAAATTTAATTCAAATGGTGATTGATCAAATTCAATAGTAGGATCAATTTTGATAGATTCATCCAGCTGAAGGTCTCGTGTAGCGTAATTATCACCAGCATAAATGGTAATACTCGAAGTATCTTGAGTAAGATATATACCCCAGTTTGTGTTATGAGTTTGATTCCGTGCCAATAACTGTGCTCTTCGAACACTTGATTGAAATGACTCTTCCGCATTAGCCACGGCAACACGGGAGACAACCTGAAAGAATGCATTGGTTCCCAAAGCAATTAAACCAGAGATTACTGCTACAGATAGCATAATTTCTATTAACGTAAACCCTTTATTGAAAGCTCTTATCATACCAATTTTTTTATACTTCAAAGTTTCCAACCAGATCATAGATTGGTAACAAAATAGCCGTTGCAAGAAACACAACTCCAATCCAAATAACGATCAACAGCATTGGCTCTAGAAGAACAGCGATATTCTTTGCTATTTGTTCTCCTTCTTCTTCAAATTTTCTTCCTACAGAATCTAAGACCTGAGTTAAATTTCCAGATTCCTCCCCTGCAATAATAATTTCTTGAGCAGTAAATGGGAATAGTGCATTGGTCTGTCGAATATGATCTTTAAATGATTTATGAAAACTTTTTCCTTGTTTCACTTCCTCTGAAAGCATTAATGCGAAATTTTTATACATAAAGTATTCATGAATCTCTGATAGAGCCGTAAGAGATCTTGTAATAGGAACTCCAGAGTTGATCAACATTGAAAGATTATAACAGAACCGTGAAACCTCAGTATATTGGATTAATTTACTAAAGACAGGTGCTCGAAACATAACCCATTGTCCAGATGACTTAGTCGGAGGAAAAACAAATCCAAAGAAAATAATAGATCCTAATCCTAGAAATATCACAGGAACAATCCAAAGCCAGTTTCCCTCCAAATAATTTCCTATCGTAATCATTTGTTGCGTTATCCACGGAAGCTCAACATCAAGATTTTCGAACACTTGACCTATTCGTGGTAAAACAAAAATACTCACACCTAATCCAACCACTACAGATATCACTAATACAAACACAGGATAAAATAAAGCTGTTTTCAATTGAGCTTTTCTTTTCTCTTCTTTTTCTAACGTAGACACCGTCTTCTGGATTTTATCAGCAAGATTTCCAGAATCCTCTCCAATTCTTATCAAGGATATCAAAAATTTAGGTAAAAATTCTTGCTCGTCGAGAGATTGCCATAAAGCCTGCCCATTTTCTACTCCTTGGAGAATAAGGGTCAGATCTTTTTTCATATTTCGATTCTGACTATTTTTGTGTAAAGTTCGCAATGCTGAGTTTACCCCCATCCCAGACCCCACTAAAAGACCCAGGTTATCAAGAAACGTTTGCTTCTCTTTTGTGATTTTCCTCTTTCCAAAACTCAATCCTAAAACAGATGATTTTTTCTTATTTAATTGTTTTTCTTTTGCTATATCATTATCAATTTTTGATTGAGCGGTACGGAGCGGATTACTATCCGTTGAATCATCACTCGATATTAACTCTTGTTTTAATTGAAAAGATTCTGAATCACCTTCAGTACTTGGTGCGGTAAACGAAAAATCAGGTGGTTGTTGTGGTTCTAATTCGGGTTCAGTTGGTTCATCTTTTTGTTTTTTAAATAGATTGAATGCCATATAATTTTTGTTATTGTGAATAATCTTCATCAGGTTCGGGGACAGCTGCAATTCTAAGGACTTCTTCTAATGTTGTTTTTCCTAATTGAACTTTTTCTACACCATCTTCAAACATAGATCGCGATCCTTGTTTACGAGAAAGTCTTCGAATTTCATCTCCTGTTGGATTTTTCATAATCAATTCTCTCAATTCTTCCGTCATCTCAATCAACTGAAACACTCCACTTCTTCCTTTATACCCTGAATAATTACAATTTGCACATCCTTTTCCTCGATATAACGTAACAATATTCGATTCAAAAAAGGGCTGAAAATCCTCTCCATATTTACTATTCAATTCTTCAATAGTTGTGGTATAAGCATACACACATGAAGGACATATTTTTCGAGCTAGTCGTTGAGCAATAATTAGCTCGAGAGTTGATGCTACGAGAAAGGGATCTACATCCATATTAAGAAGTCGAGGTAAGGTTCCAGGTGCATCATTAGCGTGAATGGTTGAAAAGAGTAAGTGACCTGTAAGTGCAGCATTAACAGATATCTGAGCAGTTTCATCATCTCGAATCTCTCCTACAAGGATAATATCAGGATCTTGTCGAAGAATAGATCGAAGACCAGTGGAAAAGGTAAGTCCTGAAGTCCTATTAACCTGTACATGGTTTACTCCATCAATCTTATATTCAACAGGATCCTCTACTGTAGTGATATTCGTGTCTGGTTCATTAATACTGGAAAGTAGGGCGTACAATGTAGTTGATTTACCCGAACCAGTTGGACCAGTGACCAATACCATACCAAATGGTTTTTTAGATGCTCGTTTTACTTTTTGGAGATTAGATTCATTAAAACCAAGTGTTTCTAAAGTAATCGTTGACATTGTATTTGTCAAAACTCGAAGAACAATTTTTTCTCCCAATACAGTGGGAATAATTGATACTCGAACATCACTATTTTTCCCATTCTTGGTAAATCGAATTGCACCATCTTGAGGTGCAAAGTGTTCATCGGTACGAGCCTTTGCTTGTACTTTAATTAAATTTAATACATTTTCATAATATGCATAAGGGATTCTTGCTACCTCTTGAAGCATTCCATCAATACGAAATCGAATACGAACTTCTTCATCAGATAATGGTTCAAAGTGAATATCAGACACTCCTTCAGCCACAGCCTCGGCAATAATTTCTTCTACAATTTCTGGAGCGACCTGATCCAGATTCTCCATAATATTAACAAACCGATTGGTAAGAGTATCCTTATAATTACCAAGTGCTTTATCAATATCTCTTCCTAAAGCATACCCAAAAACAACTGGTTTTTGGAGCATTTTTTCTAACTCTACATTAAGATTCTTTTGTTCAACAGTTTCTTTTTTTGCCCCAAGTAATCCAGCTTTTTCTTCTTTCCTAATAATAATTTGAGCATTCCCTTTCAATACAGTCTTATTATCTGTAGCAATTTCAAATGCGTCCTCTTGTTCCTTAAACATTACCAATCTCAATTCACGAGCTATATCTTCTGGTATACGAAGGATGTCTTCTTTACTCGGAGAAAAGGTATTTAAATCATAATATGGAACCATTAAAAATTCAGCTATTGCTTGTCCAACAATATCCTGAGTTATAATATGATTCGTTATCAAATACTGTAAAGCTTGCGTTGGATCATCAGTTGAGTCTTCGATTGCTTTTGATCGATCTTCTTCAGTGATGTATTGAGTTGTGACTAAAAGTTCTAGAATTTCTTCATCTCTCATAGTATTGTTTTTTATATTCCTACAATTTCTTGAATTTTCGAGATTAAATTATAAATAGATATCTCTGATTTCACATAATACCCTGCAATCCCCATTTGTTGTAATCTCTGACGATCTTCGGGCTGCCCTAAGTTTGTTAGTACAATAACTTTCAGTGACGCATCCTTCTCTCGAATATGTTGAAGAACAGCGAACCCATCTTTTTCAGGTAAAATAAGGTCTAGTAGTACGCCATCAAATTGTTCATTATCTAATAAATTAATAGCTTGAGCACCATTTACTGCTGCTGACACTTCGAACCCTGCTTGCTTGAGTTTTAGCTCCATAACTCGAGCTATTGCCTTTTCATCTTCAACTATAAGAATTTTCTTTGCCATACAACCTTCTATATCTTTATCAATATTCTATTTATAATCATTCGATTATATTTATTATACCACATACTTTCTCTATTTGGGTAACTTTATTGTTTGAGGTATCTTCACAAAAAATGTTGTACCTACTTCTTCTTGTGATTCAAACCATATACTGCCATTCATTGATTCTACCAGTTTTTTGACTATATACAACCCCAATCCATTTCCATCTGTTTCTTTTTCTTTCGCATTATCAGCTCTAAAGAGTCTTCCAAAAATTTGAGATTGCTGATTTTTTGGTATACCAAAGCCACTATCTGACACTTCAATTTGCACCATATCTTCTTCAGTTAGTAGATATCCTTTTATAATAATGGTACTCGATTCTGGACTATATTTAATAGCATTTGATAACATATTACTAATTACAACATCCAAGTGAACAGGATCATTCACCATTTTAATTGAGTTATCCACATTTTGAATAA
>PXDG01000141.1 GCA_003565105.1 Parcubacteria group bacterium
CTCGAGTCTTATCTGCTCCTATCCCAAAAACGGATAATCGGTGATGAAATCGGGCATTCACTTGACTGGTTTGTTTCCCTTGCAGAATATCGACAATATACTGAAGACCAAATTTTTGTTTCACCTTCAATACTGTTGATAAAGCTTTCTGTACATCGGTAGTTGATTCTTCTTCTGTATGACCAGAAAGACAGACGTCACAAGAGCCACAATCTCCGTGATGATCCTCTTCAAAGTAGTTGAGTAACTGTTTTCGGCGACAGACTAAATCCTGACACAAATGAATCAAGGCTTCTTGCTTTCGATTTTGTCGGTCATAATAGGCTATGCGTTCGGATTCGGTAATATGATCAACGTGATACTGTTGATTTTGTTGCTTAAAATACTCCAGAATATCTTGGTCCCGAGGATCATATAGCACAATAGACTCTGCAGGAAGTCCATCTCGACCAGCACGACCTGACTCTTGATAAAATGACTCAATATTTCGTGGAATATCCCAGTGAACTACATATCGGACATTTGGCTTATCAATACCCATTCCAAAAGCAATCGTAGCCACCACTACCTGTAAATTATCCTGTTGAAAGGCGTGATAAATCTCACGTCGTTCATCTACACTCAGATCAGCATGATAGGCTCGAGCCCGAAATCCTTTGGCAGACAGTTTCTTGGCAATTGAATTCGTGCTTTTCTTTGATAAGCAATAGATAATTCCTGAAGAATCACGATGTCCCCGAATAATTCGCTGAAGTTTTTCAAAAGCGTTTACTTTTGGTTCCACAACATATTGAATATTTGGCCTATCAAATGAAGATACAAAAATTCTCCCCGTTTCACCAACTCCTAATCGATTGACAATATCGTCCCTTGTCTGAGAGTCAGCTGTCGCCGTAAGAGCCATAAATGGGGTCTTAGGGAAGACTTTTCTCAACTCTCCAAGTCGAGTGTATTCTGGACGAAAATCATGCCCCCAAACCGAAATACAATGTGCTTCATCGATAACAATACGTGCCAAATCAATGGTTTGCATCATTCGTTGAAATGATCCACTCATTACGCGTTCAGGAGATACATAGAGCATACGAGGTCTGTGAGAAGTAGGACTCTGAAGTGATCCAACAATATCTCGCTGAACTTCTGAATCAATACCCGAATGGAGCATCTCCGCTTGAATACCTAACTGATGCAAAGCGGCAATTTGATCTTCCATAAGAGATATTAATGGAGAAATAACTATGGTCACCCCTTCATCCACCAATGCTGGCAATTGGTAACACAAAGATTTCCCTCCACCTGTTGGCATTACCACAACCACATCTCGGCCAGCCAAAGCTGTCTCAATAATATCTTGTTGCATTGGTCGGAAGGAATCAAAGCCAAAAATATTCTCTCGTATCTGTTCAATCGTGTGCATTCTGTTTCATTACTTTTTAGCCAGATCAAAACAATCTGTACTCATAAAAAACTTCTGTGGAGCTATAGATATACTCCAATAGTTACATCAGTATACATATGCTTTAGTATACCAAAAAAGCCCTTCTTTTTAAAGCACACAGCCTTCCATGAGGGAGGGGAGACACTAGACCGTAATGAGATAATTACTCTATCACTATGGGGACAACTATTCCTATTTTCCACAGAAAAAGGGGGATAACTCACAGGTTATACACAACTTATCCACAATCAATGGAGATATTCAAAACAAAAACTCTCTTTCTGGCAAATACCGTGAAAGAGAGTCTTTATTGATCCAGGATACTCTGGGGTGGCCAACGGGAATTGAACCCGTAACGTCGGAACCACAACCCGATGTTTTACCATTAAACTATGGCCACCACCACAACATCCTGAAAACATAGTTACTATACCAAAAATATACCTTCATTGCAAGAGAACACGACAGAGTAGTTCAGAAACATTTGATCCTTTTCACAGATACCCAATATCCAACTCAATAGATCTGATGATCGAGTGACTCATTGTCTTATGAACTGTTTTATCATATAGACTCAACAGGGGACAAGAGACAGACGACCCCATACGTTCTTTATCGAATCTTTGAGAGCAGATCTTGATAGGTTTGCTCTATTTCTCCATCTATAGATGGAATGGGTATGATATTGGGTCTCGTGGATATAAATTGCATAAGGGTGTCGTACAATTCGAGAACGTTCTTCTCTCTTCCTCCGATATCTACCGAACCTCCAGGACGGAATCCATCTGGGTGGCCATCTCGTATACCTCTTTCAATAAACCGCCGAAGCGATTCTTCTCGAGACAGAGTTAACACACATTCATATAGGTCAGATTCTGTCTCCTGACAAAGGTGTTCACATTGCTGCATAACATCGGGTTGGTAAAATATTTGAGAAATTACTACATCATAGCCCTCATTCAGATGAGTCCGTGCCATCGATACAGCTAATTGTTTTGAAAGTGGCCCTGAGAGGTCTTTTTCTTCTCGATAAAGGCTGATCATCCGTCTGATTGTATCTACATCAATTTGAAGTGTCAGTGGATGTCCCTGAGCATATTTTTGTGCTAATGTAGATTTTCCTGAGCCAAGGGGGCCATTAATAATAATCAGTTTACTCATATATTCTCTCCGTTACTGAGAAAAAGCCTTATCGATAATTTCTACGACTTCTCGCTCGTCCGAGATTACGTGATACAAATCTCTATCTTCTGGACTAATGGTACGGAACTTTTTATAGAGAATCTCATCAATATAAGTAATCATAGGCTGCCAAAAGTCTTTGTCATAGATTATCAATGGTGAGGTAGTCACCTTCTGAGTTTGAACCAAGGTCAAGACTTCAAAGAGTTGATGAAGAGTCCCTAATCCTCCTGGACAGAAGAGATAACTATTACTTGGTCCGGTTAAAATAAATTGTCGAGTAAAGGGAAATTTGAAGTTAATCAAATCTGTCACGTATTCATTAACTCTCTTATGAGGATCTAGATCATCAAGCGTAATGGCCAAGGCATACCCTGGCTGATTTGCATCACGAGAAGCCTTATTTGCAGCTTCTGCCAACCCATGACTCCCTCCCGTAACAACACTATATTGTTGTTCTGCAAGTTTTTTAGCAATCGTATAGGCTTTCTCGTAATATGGTGAATCTTTGGAGATACGGCTTGAACCTAAGAATGTTACATTCTTATCCAATTTCGCCAAAAAGTCTAATCCTTCCACAAATTCTGACATAATCTTGAAGATACGCCAATTCACTCCATGCAAGGAACCAGATGGATTCAGTGGAGAAATATCGGATAGATTTGGATGATCTTCTGTTTCTTTGATGTGCGTAAAGGCTTCTTCAGCTGAATCTACAACAACCATATTTTCAATATAGTCGGGATTTATTGCTGAGACAGATCCCATACAACTGGTTTTTAAGAAATCTACCAAAGGATCCCAAAACTCATGTCCTACCAAGATGACAGGAACTTTTTGAGTAAAGCCCATTGAAGCTTCATTCAATACTTGAAATAATTCATCTAACGTCCCAAATCCGCCAGGGAAGTATACATAGGCTTGAGAAGGAGCCGTAAGCATTACTTTGCGGGTAAAAAAGTAATGAAAATCAAAGGAGTGAGTAACATACGGATTAATACTTTGCTCGTGGGGGAGTTCTATTCCAAATCCAATAGATACTCCTTTGGCTTCAAAAGCACCTTTATTCGCGGCTTCCATAATCCCAGGCCCTCCACCAGTGATAGTAGTAAATTTGTGTGACCCAAGTAAGAATCCTAATCGTTCAGCTTCTTTGTAGTAGTGATCACTGGGATCGGTCCGAGCAGAACCAAAGATTGTTACTTCATTGACGTGTTCAGCTAGCATTGTATAGCCTTCGACAAATTCAGCCATAATCTTGAAGATCTTCCAGGACTTAGATTGTGACAAACTATCGTGAGGAGCTCCAAAGTCTTCTTTTTCTCGTTGGGTTGCTGGATCTAAGTATGGCATTCCATTGATTTTTATTAATATATATATATTATATCATATATTTTGTATCTCTTTTTGATTAGCGTCTATTAGGTGTTAAGAACAGGAAATATACTTATTTATGAGAGATGCTACTTATATTGTTGCTTATAGGTATTCAAAAATGCATACATTCCCCACCAAGAGTGTACTGCCTGTAAATATTTCTCTTCTGATTCTTGCCCAAGCACAATGTCTTGGAGATACATCTTTCTTTTATGTTTAATAGCACGGTATGTTTTATTCCTGATTTTTATTGTGTTTTTCCTCAAAGAATAGCCTAGATAATCGAGATGATTGTTCAAAGTATGAATTGTTGTTTTATTTGGATGAAGTTCTAAGCAAAGA
>PXDG01000020.1 GCA_003565105.1 Parcubacteria group bacterium
AAACATTTTTTGAGAGGGTTTTTTCTTTTGGTGTGTGGTTTTTAGTTGACAAAACTAACAATTCGGGATACAATAGCAACGAAAACTAGCTACTAGGAGGTAGTTACTTATATGAACATTAGACGATTGGCTGTGTTAGTGCTGGTTACAGCAACAATACCACTTTCACCTGTTAATGCGGGTGAAAGTGTACAGAATGCAACTCAAAATACCAACGCAACTCTTAATGAGTTCCGACGGTATGAAGAAGATGTCAACCGTACCTATACGGAAGATCGTACCCTCAATTCTGTCCATACGGGTAGAAATACATCTTTAAACCTTGGTTTTATAGGAGGAGGAGCAAATGCACACGTCAATACAGGGGGAGACAGTCGTACTGTTTCCCAAAGCTGTGCGGTTCAAATACCGTCAGCTTCGTCAGCATCAAACTTTCTGGGGTTATTTGCCAGGGCGAGTTCTCGGCCTGGAAGTATGACCCCAGAAATGAGGGCAATTTTCTCGGCCTGTATGGTCGAAACAAATCAAGTTGCCAGCTTGCTGGCAACTCCAGAGTTTGCCCTCGAGACAGCTCGAGGGATTATCTTGATGATGAGAAATGGAGTCTTTGAATCTCTCCCCTCTAAGGGTATGTATCAAAGATTTATTCGACTTATTGTTGAAGGTGAAGAAATGTCCGATCAAGACAAAAAAAGTATCGTTTCTGAAATTCAGACATGGTACCTAATGAGTGGATACGTTCAGAATAGATGATCTACTCTCTGATATGAAAACTGAACGAGAACTATATGAGTTCTCGTTTTTCTTTTTTGATTTGACATTAAATAACTGTTAATAGTGGCGTTATCATCTATTGACAAAAGGTTTATGAAGTGTTAGTATACAAAGGTTGTTAATGACTTGGAGGTCATTATGAAAAGCTTAGTTCTTTCGATAATTGGAATTGGTTTAGCATTTGTTCCTGCAGCTTTTGCAGGAACTCAAGTTCCTGTATTCGACGCCAATGGGCGTCAAATTGGCACTGTCCTAGAAGGTACAGATGTTGGAAGGATCTGCAACGGCTATGACCGTTGGGACCCTGATTTAGCCCAATATGGTGCTCACGTGGTCCCTGGTCCTTGTCAAGGTCAAGGATTTACTTCTGGGGGTGGAGGATATGATTCTTCTACTCACAGAAATACGAACATTAATGTTCGTATCGGAGGTGGAAGCAGTGTGAGAACTGCGACTAAACCGTCTCCCCATGGAGCTACCCTTCCAGACCTCTTGGTTGTAAAGCGTGGTAACCAAGAGGTCGCACGGTTCTCTGTACCCTCAGGGACAGACCACCGAGCTGCGGTGGCTCGTCAACTAGGAGTCTCTATAGACTCTGTGATTTGGGAGTCAGGAGATAGCGTTCCTGATCCTAGACGGGAGAGAGAAGGCATAGGCTACGAAGCCATTCTCCGCGTTCAGTAATTAATCTTTCCCCCTCACACTTGTGGTGGGGGATTTTTTCTTGGTATTGCCTGTTTATGATATAATAGTCTATACATAAGTAACAAAATAGTATGTTTTGGAAATCTTCAAATCAGAAATCACCACTCCCGTCATCGCAAACAGAGTTTTCGTACCTATCCCTCCAAGATCATTATTTTGATACAGCCTGTCAAACCCTGCGTCCTCAGTCTGTAATTGATGCGGAATGCGCTTATTATACGCAAAATAACGCCTGTGGAGGGCGGTCGAGCTATCAATGGGCGAAGATGGTGGATCAGCGAATATCTCTGGTACGAAGGAGCTTTTTGGATGTATTAGGTCTTTCGACTAGGGATTATGTCACGTTTTTTGGATTAAATACTACTCAGAGTATTAATACTCTCTTGTGGGCTCTTCCTTGGGATGAGTATGACACTATTATTACCTCTGATATTGAGCATAACTCAGTCTTTTTACCTGTAATGAAGGTTGCTCAGAAGCTTTCAAAGCGCCGTCATATTCTAGAACGAGACGAGCAGGGAGCTCTTCTATATGAAAAGACTCAGTTGACCAATGCGGTGATTATCATCAATACTACGAGTAATATTGATGGGAGAGAATTATTGAATCGAGAACAATTGATTCAGGATGCTCACGCTGAAGGTGGGGTGGTTATTTTGGATGCTTGTCAAACTTTGGGGCATAATCCTCAAATGTTGAGTAAGACTCAGGCAGATGCTATCTTGGGTAGTGGTCATAAAATGTATGGTCCAAGTCTGGGTATTGGAGCTATTCGTAGATCTTTGGCAGAAAAGCTTGACCCTCTCACTATTGGTGGGGGGACTGTATCGGGTGTGTCGGAGCATAGGTATACATTGTTGAGTGGAGATGACCTTCCGCTTCGCCTGGAAGCGGGACTCCAACAGTGGGCTGGGATTTGGGCAATGAAGGAAACCTTGGAATTTCTCAAACAGGCAGATTGGCATCAAGAAAGAGCGTTTGCTACTCAAGTACATAAATTACTGCAAAAGAGTGGTGCCACGGTGTTATCCCAGCCATATTCTTCGGTTCAGACCTGCTATTTTCCTCATCTGGAGAGCTCTCTAGTAGGAGATTTGTTGGCTAAAAAGAATATTATGGTCCGCACGGGGTACTTTTGTTGTCACTACTATCTTACGGAAAAGCATCCTTTGCCTCATTTAGTAAGGATTTCATTGGGACAACACACTCAGGACAGTGACATTGAGGCTCTTGAGAAGTCTTTGCAGACTATTCAGGCTCTCAGGTAAAAGAAAAGCTGGTCATAGTAAGTATCGGTATGACCAGCGTGGTATGAGTTTTGTATAAAAAATTCGGGATATAGATATTAAATGGATTGTACCAGAGCTTTGAAGTCTTCCTCAGGAAGATGTCTGAGATAGTCTTCATATTTTTTGACCATAGTAAAGACGTCTCGGGTAGCCTTTTGCATATGCTCGTATGGAGCGTCGGTAATTTGGTTGGCTAAGGCGATTTTGAGATTTTCTACCGTGTAATCACCATAGTCTTCAATCAATTCGTATAATGTCTGTTTATACTCTTTAAGCACTTCCATTCGTTGGGCAGTATCTGGAATTTCTGGAATCTTGGATACTTCAAAGAGAGCCTCATCGAGTGCTGCTCGTACTTCATATTTGAGCTCTTCGTTGTCATCAGTTCCAATTTCAAAGCGAGCGTCTCCCTGGTCTGAGGTGAGACTTTCTGATGGTTCTGTATCAAGGGGCGTTTCCGAGTCAGATTTAGGTATTTCAATTGGTTGGTGAGCTTGTTCTTCTATATTTTCAAGGAGTTCTGATTTGGTTACTTCTTGGCTGTTCGCCATAATCTGAATGGCGGTTTTTACTTTATCATCAACTCTGTCTAAAGTATAAAAAGCAGGTTTTCCTTCAGTGATACGAACAAGAGCTTCAGGAAGCCTGTTTAGGAATTCTTGCTGTTGTTGAGCCGTTAATTCTAAAGATTTGGCGACAATCATCATAGCATCTGCTTCTTGTAAAATCTGTTCTTCAAGAATTTCAGCTTCTTCTTGAGAGTGTTCTTTGTTCATCGAAAAGTATTCCATAGCATTGGTTTTAAGAGTAATGATACTATTCTTATTATATCACGTTTGTTCCTATTTGGGATAAGTTTGTATAGGACATCGTTGCTTATATCGACATAATCAGGTTCTTTTAGTATACTTACAGTGTATGAATTAAGGTTATTATAATGCTTTGTATTGCAGCCTTTATTGTCTTTGTTGCACTATTTCCAGTAGGGATGTTTTTCCCTGAGTATCGAAAAATGATAGTCAAATCCTGGCATTGTGTGGTTACCCGTATTCAATTGAAACCGTGTGATATTTCGTTTGGAGATGAATTGAAAAATTCATTGGTGAGTTTTTTTGCCTATAGAGCCCCTTGGATGGCAAAATTTATTTTGAAGACAGCTGAATTCTGGGCCTGGGTATTTATTCTCGTTTCAGTGTGGAGTATTTGGTCGGTGGCCCATTCGGGTCTGAACCTTTTGGTATATGATACTTGTGATCCTTTTGATGAACAAGGTTGTGCTTTAGGAGGAGATTCGTGCGGCATTGGGGAGGGGCGTAGTCCTATTTGGAAACCTCGGGCATACTTCACTGAACAACGAGACTATTATATTGAGACTTTCCAAAGAATTCCTGATATATTTCGTAGGTGGAATCCTGAAGAATTTACCACGGACACCTCAACCTTTCAAGGGAATCTCGAAAGTGATGCTTTGGTAATGGAAATTCTTGATCCTGGCTGTATCTTTTGTCGTGATGTATGGGAAAATATTCAAGAATCAAATGC
>PXDG01000073.1 GCA_003565105.1 Parcubacteria group bacterium
CTTGGGAAAACGGATATCCGGTTGAATGTGGAAGAGCTGGCGGACCCTGCGATCAAAGAATGCATGAAAAATCCCGAGATGTTGGCTCTTTTAAAGCTTCTTAGCGATCTTCCGAAAAGTGAAATGAAGGAAGCGAAGAGCTTTCTCAGATATCTCAAGACCAAAAACCCTGAGAGGGAAGACGAAGAATGAGCCCGGAAGAATGAGCTCGGTCAGTCCCTCCATGTCCCGGGTCAATCACAAGGTGATGGACATCCTGGCTGCAGGGTTTCTGGCCTTTCTCGCAGGCTTTCTCGGATACCTGGGAGAGCTCTACACCAAAGAGCTATGCTTAAAAGCGTTAAAGAGGTATACGAAGAAGGGATGATGAGGAAAACCTTCGGGAACAGAAAAAACCGTTTGGAGGCGAATATAGTTTTTCGCTTCCATGCGGTTTTTTTATGGTTACATTTGTAGTTACTGCGGTGTTCTTTAATTATTCTTACAAGAAACCCGACGTATGAGGAAACATATCAATCAGAATTTTGCTATCACATTTTTATCTGAAATGAATATTCTATTTATGTTGAATATCGTGAAAATTGCTATTTTTATTCTGAAGTTTATTTTTATACATAAGCCTGTCAGCTTCATGGTAAGTTTTTTCCAAAGATTGAGTGCTGTTATTACTGACAGCCAATCCCATAGAAATCTTCAACGGTATCATTTTCTGTGTTTCATTATAGTTTTCAATATTGTGTTTAATTCTCTTAAGTATTTCCTCACCAGCAGCTCGATTGGTGCGTGGCAGAACCAGAACAAATTCATCGCCACCAACTCTAGCTAAGAGATCATAGCTACGAAGAACTTCTTTTAGCAAAGAAGCACAGTTTTGCAAATATAGATCGCCATCTTTATGACCAAAGGTATCGTTAATCTTTTTTAGCCCATCCAGATCCGCTGAAACTATGGTAATCGGGTATTCGCGTGAACCTTCCAAGCGCTTCATTTCATTGGCAAAATAGTGCCTATTGTAAAGGCCAGTAAGCTGATCGTGAAAACTTAAATACTGAATTGATTCTAAGTTCCTGCTGTTTCTAAGTGCTACAGCAGCTATATCGCCAAGATTTGAAACAAAATCTACGTCTCTCTGGATAAATCCTCCTTTTTTATTAGCTAGTCCAATTAAACCCACAGTCTGCTGGTCAATGATTAGGGGTGCAAACATTACATTGTCCAGCCGCATATGTCCTTCAGGTAAAAACTCCGTCCAATGGCTGTCTGCAAAGCTGTTATCATATACCCCTTTCTGAGAAATATAAGCTGTTTCCCTTAATCCTCTAATGGGCATAGGGAGGTTTTCATCCACCGTACAAGTAAGACCCCCCGAATCTAGGAACAGCACTTCGTTTTCTGAGCCGTCCGGACTTAAAAGAGCAACATAACCAGATGTAGCACCTGTAACCTTCTTACATAAAGAAAATATTTCTTTGGCCGATTCTTTAAATTCTTGCTGTTTTAATATCGTCCTGGCACTTTCTGTTAGTGCTTCATATTCCACAATAAGCAGCTTTAATTCTGCTGCCAGTTCTTGTTTGGACATGTTGTCTATTCCTTCAATCTTCAATAATGCCACACCCCTTCATAGTATATATTAACTGCATTTCCTCAAGCTGATATTCATAATGCCAGACGCAATTAGTGTACTAAGCACTATTAGTACTATGAAAATTATTTTTCCTTTTCTGATCCTATTCATCTGTTTTCTCCATCTCTATCACCTTATTTAAGAAAACCGACACAATTTCAGGATCAAACTGAGTACCGGAGCACTTGTTCAACTCTGCCATTGCTTCTATTTTACTAAGTGGTTCGCGATAAGTTCTCTGCTCCGTCATAGCGTCATATGCATCGCAGACAGCTATTATCTTTGCCATCAGGGGGATTTCATTTTCTGTTAATCCATTCGGATAACCCTTTCCATCACACCTTTCATGATGAGCCAAGATTACATCTGCAATATCATTGTATTCACTTGTTTTTTCGAGGATTTCAAATCCTTTTGCCGGGTGTAATTTCATGAGTTCCCATTCAGCTGTATCCAGCTTTCCCGGTTTGTTAAGAACCTTTTCATCGATTCCAATTTTACCGATATCATGAAGATATCCAGCAACTCGAACTTTGTCAATTTCTGATTTGCTCAAATTTAAATGTCTGGCAATCGCTGCACAAAGGTTTCCAACGCGCTCGGAGTGCATTTTCTCCCGCTCGCTTTTTGTAAACAGAGTTTGCATAATAACATCAACTGTTTTACTTTTGGCACTCTGGTTGCTATAAAACTTTCTATTGTTCATAAAGGCTTCAGCCTCTTTACGAATCATATCCAATGAATCTTCCTTCGCTCTTTGAATTCCATAACCCCAGGAGATTGTAATCAGCACCTCTTTTTCCAAACTATCAACCTCATCATTGTCAAACTCCTGATTCAGTTTATCTAGATATTGCCTGATTTCTCTTTCATTTCTACCAGATACGATAATCGAAAACTCATCGCCCCCAACACGCGCAAGCGCATCATCATCGTTAATAAGTGCTTTTATTCTATTCGCCGTCTCTTTTAATACCTTATCGCCCTCGATATGCCCAAATGTATCATTAAAGGTTTTGAACCCATCCAAATCACCTAACAGTATGGCCACGGGAAATTCACAGTTCTTGACTCTTCGTTCAAATTCCTCTTCAAAAAACCTTCTGTTATAGAGGCCGGTAAGATAATCATGGTAAGCTAGAAATTCGTTTTCTTTAGCTATTTTTTCTCTTTCGGTTACGTCGAATATGATTGAGAACAGAACTTTTTGGTCATCGTAGTCTATGGGACTGGTATATACATCAACAACTCTGACTTCTCCGTTTTTTAGACGATGTGGAAATGTAAAATATTTCCGTTTTTTATTCAAAGCTTTTAAACGCAGTTCTCTGACTTCTTCCTGATCCAATGCGTTGATGTCCTGTATGGTCATATTCAAGAGTTCTTCTTTGGAATAACCGTAGAATGTGCTAGCGGCGGTGTTCGCTTCCATTATTTTTCCTGAAATCGGCTCAATGATAAGCATAACAGATTCATGATTATTGATCATTGACTGTGTACGCTCAAGCAAATTTTCAAGTTCTTCTTCAGCTTTTTTTTGGTCCGTGATATCAAGGATGATCCCTTCAAGTGCCTCAATCTCGCCTTGTTTGTTATACACTCCTTCACCCATCTCAAGGACCCATTTTCTTTTTCCACTCGCCGTTATGATTTCATATTCCGCTTTAAAGGAACTCTTAGTTTGGAGAATATGCGTCCACTCATTCCATATCGCTTCTCGGTATTCCGGAGCAATTATATCTTTATAAGAAAGTCTATTGTTGTTTATCAGATGTTCAGGAGAATAACCGGTTAGGTTTGAGCAACCCTCTGAAACATATTGCATTGTCCTTTCCGGATCATAGTTGCATCTAAATGCTAAGCCGGGCAAGTTAGATATAAATAAAGACTTACTCCGCTCACTTTCTATTAGCATATTTTCCACTTGGGTACGCTTTGTAACATCGGTTGCTGCGCTCATTACAATTGCTCTGCCATCTGGTAAATCACCAATATGCATTGAATAAAAATCCCAGATAAGTATTCTGCCATCTTTAGTGGTCACTTCGAATTCGCCATCATGCTGTGTTTCTTCTAGAGTATATAATTTCTTTAAAAAATCTTGAACTTCTTCTTTTTTGTGCCCATAAGCTTTTTCTGTCCAATCATGTATTGTCAAAATATCTTCTTTGTTATATTTTGTAAGGTTTATCCATGTTTTACTTATATTTAATACTGTTCCATCTTCTGCGTGAATCATGACTGGAATCGGTGCATTCTCAATGCTTGCTTCGAAAATTTTCCCATATAAAATTAAATCATTCAAATATTTTTCTGAACGTTCTTTCTCTAGCATTATTTCATTGGTTCTGATTTTTATTGTTCTTCTTGTTACAATAAAATAGGCAGCGATTAATAGCACTAAAATAGGAATAAGAATATAACTAAGATATCTTATAATATCGGTTCTCGAAACACCTTCATTATCAAGTAAAAACGGAAACCATTTTTGATATAACTCATCATATGTTCCATTGATAGACACAATGGACAACCCTTCGTTCAATATGGATAGCAGCTCATTATCGCCTTCAACAACCGCAAAACAAAACTTTTGTTCATATCCTTCTAAATTTAATTTTTGTCTTGTAACTCCACCATCATCATAGATATAGACAGGTTCAATATTATCTAAACCATTA
>PXDG01000176.1 GCA_003565105.1 Parcubacteria group bacterium
AATATATCAATAGGGGGTGTTATTATAGTGGGAGAATATGCTTTATCTCCAATTGGTGCGGCAGTGAATGGCATGACGGTATTTATTAATACTGGAGGCATGATGGGACATACTCGATTCGGTATAACGCCAAACCCCGTGCCTGGTACGGCACAAACATTTTCCGTTTCAGGGAGGAGGCTCGATAGTGATAGTTATCAGACAGTTAATTCTTCAACATCACTCACGAGTACACCTTTTATTCAAGTAGCTATTGCTGACTATGGCAACGCTCAAACTAATACTTGGTTAAATGGAAACGCAGATATTGTGGGAGGTGCTTTCCAGACTGCTGGTATTACATCTGATACTAATAGTATTGGTTTAGGCATATTTAATAGACCAGGAGGAAGTTTAGCCACTTACCACAACACTCTTTTGTCTGAAGTGATAGTAAAAAACGGAGGTGATCTATCTGTAGAGAGAGAGGCAATTGAATTAAACATAAACAACTATTACCAAGTCTACTAGAGCATAGCATTATCTAGTACATCCCATTGACAGAAGAGATATAAGTTGGTATGAGAGGGTGTTTTTTGGATATCTTTCTCTTTATCAAACACACGCTTGATAACGCCTCATCAATCTCCACGCAAACATTGGTTTTTCTCTCGATCTTTGGTATACTAGTATCAGAAGAATGAATATCTAAATAGGTAATATTTACATTTATGAGTAACAAAAGCCCCCTTGGTCGAGGGCTCTCATCCTTGATACCCAATAAACCAACCCAAACCACTCCTTCCAGTGGGGTCTCAGCAACCACATCTCAGCCACATTCATCGAATACTCATACAGCTTCACCTGAGATTTTGACTCAACCGTATGAATTAGAGGTGTCAAGTATTGCCCCAAATCCGTTTCAACCACGATATGAGTTTCGTCAAGAAGATATTGATAATTTGGCTCAATCAATCCTTGATAAAGGGGTCTTACAACCACTCGTAGTTACTCCCGTAGGAAATGGAAAATATCAGTTGATTGCTGGAGAACGACGCCTTCGTGCAGCCAAAAAGGCTGGATTCGGTACGGTTCCTGTTGTTGTTCGAACCAATGTATCTGATCAAGACAAAGCAGAATTAGCTTTGATTGAGAATATTCAACGCCAAAATTTGAATGCTATTGAGCGAGCAAAGGGGTATCGTGATTTGCAAGAGACCTTTCAGTTAACCCAAGAACAAATCGCAGAAAAAATGGCTCTGAGTCGTTCTAGTGTAGCCAATACTTTGCGGTACTTGACTTTGCCTCAGTCTGTACAAGATGCTCTTTCTCGTGATGTTATTACTGAAGGACACGCAAAAATTATTGCGGGTGTATCTAATCCCGCTTTGCAAGAAAAGATTTTAGAGAATATTATTAAGCACTCTTTGAATGTTCGAGAGACCGAGAAAGTCGCTAAACAAGATCCCTCAAAAATAATGAATACCATTGAGCCTGAAGTGAAAACTTGGATGTCTCAGGTGGCTGATACAATTAATTCAAAAGTCGAAGTGCGAAAAAAAGGAAAACGTTATATTGTGACAATGAACTTCTTTTCTGAACAAGAAATTGAACGATTTAGTCATTACTTTAAGCAAGACGAAGAATGAATGTTTTGAGCATTGATTTTGGTGATGCTCGTATAGGTTTGGCTCATGCTACCACTGACGTTAAGTTAGCTTTACCACTCAGAGTTCTCCAGAATACTCCCCAAGTATGGAAAGATATACAGGATATTCTTCAAGAATACGATATTGATTATATTTTGGTAGGACTGCCGATAAATCTCGACTCCCAAGACACGATTCAAACACAGAAAGTAAGAACTTTTGTAGAAATCTTGAAAGAAAAGTTCACTGGAACAATCGAACTTCTGGATGAGCGGATGACCTCGGTAATGGCTTCTCGATATTTGGAAAAAGGTCAAAGTATCGATGTTGAATCGGCACGCATTCTATTAGAAGAATGGTTAGAAAAAAAGATTAACTTGTAATTATATGAATACCAATAGCAAAGTCCAAGAGTTCCGTCAAGATCTTCTTTCTGGAGAGTGGATTCTTGTTTCTGCAAACCGTACTGCACGTCCCAATCATTTTAAGATTACACATTCCCAGCCTACGACTAATATTTCTCAGCTTGTAAATCCGTTTTTGCCTATTGTTAATGAAGAATCCGATTCAGAAGAAGTGGTAATGGTTGTGAGAGATGGGCGAGGGCAAGGAGTGGTCTATAATGTCTTGAATAAATATCCGATGGTACATCTGGATTATCCAAGGAAGTCTTTGTCGGAAGGTCCATATCGGGGCCATAGTGCTTACGGAAGTCATGAGGTATTTATTTATAAAGATCCGAACCTTCCTATACGGGACTTTTCTCTCAAAAAAATGGGGTATATGTTTGAAGCGTTTCAAAAGAGAAGTTTAGAGTTGATGCATTCAGATGGTATTGAATATATTTTTATTTTTCATAACCACGGACAGGATGCAGGTGCATCTATTATGCATCCACATTCTCAATTAATTGCCTCTCCTATAATCCCTGATGGGATTGAACGAATGCTTATTGGTGCTGAAAAATACTATAAAGCTCATAAACGGTCACTATTTGCAGTAATGCTTGATTATGAAAGAGAGTATAAAAAACGAATTATTTTTGAGAATGATGATGTGATTGCGTTATGTCCCTATGCTTCTCGATGCGCATTTGAGGTTGAAATTATTCCTAAAGAGCATAAACCTCATTTCCCCTTCATTGTTCAGTCAGTACGCGATAGCCTTGCCGAAGCCTACAAATATGTCTTGCAGTCGTATTTTCGTGCCTTAGGAGAGGTTGATTATAATATGTATCTCTATACAGCTCCCTGTAATGGAAAGCCCTATGATTATTTTCGATGGTTTGTTCGTCTCAGTCCAAAGCTTTCTCGTCTTGGTGGATATGAAACAGGAGCAGATACTGATGTTTGTACGGTGTTTCCTGAACAAGCAGCTGAAGTATTACGAGTTCATTAAATAAGTGTATCTATGACGTCTGCCCCTGACTCTACAGCAAATCAACTGCCTCGAGAAAAACTTTTTGAATATGGAGTGTCTGAACTGACCCTTCCAGAACTATTGGCAGTGATTTTAGGGACAGGATATAAAGGTGAGAATGTATTGACGTTGTCCCAGCGTATTTTTGGAGATTATGGGCCTAAAGCACTTATGACATATACACGAGTACAGGAGGTGATGAAAGAATATCAATTACCTCCTGTAAAATCAGCGCAAATTCTAGCCTGTTTTGAAATTGGACGTCGAATGTATAAAGACGACGCCTCCGATAAACCGCGAGTGAGCTCTCCTGAAGATGTGTGGAAGTATACTTCAGATATGCATCGGTTATCGAAAGAACATCTACGAGGACTGTATTTAAATACCAAACATCACATTATTCATGATGAATTGATATCTATAGGAACCCTTGATCAAAGTATCGCTCACCCACGGGATATTTATAAGCCTGCTTTAGTTCACTCGGCAGCTTCCTTGATTCTGATTCACAATCATCCATCAGGAGATTTAACTCCAAGTCCTGCCGATCAACAATTAACGCGACAAGTCCAAGAAGTAGGAAAACTTATGTGTGTCCCTTTGTTAGATCACATTATTGTTTCCTGGAAAGGATATAAAAGTCTGATATAATGGAGAGGGTGTTTGTCAAAAAATAACAGATTTAGCATCCTACACGAAAGAGTTTCTCCTCGGTATTCTCATTCAGAGGTTTACGAAAATCAATTTTCCGCGTATAATCAATAGTACAAAGTAAAAGAAGATTGTATGAACAACGAACACTCAGCTCAATCACCCTCCTGGAAGCAAGAGGTCGTATCTTTTGTGAAATCATCGGCGTTATTAATTGTTGTGTATGGAGTTATTCGACTGTATGTTGCTCAACCGTTTATTGTACGAGGAATGTCGATGGAGACTACGTTGGCTGATGGTGACTATGTTGTTGTAGATGCTATTTCTTACCGATTTAATGACCCGAAAAGATATGAAATTGTGGTCTTTCGTACAGAGTTTTTATCAGATCAGAATTCTGGGATGTACTATATCAAAAGATTGATTGGACTCCCAGGAGATAGAGTTGTCGTGGATGGTGATGAGGTCAGGATTTATAATGAAATTACTCCAGAAGGATTTATTTTAGACGAGCCATACTTGGACCCTCGTCATCCAAATACCTTTGCCTCTCGTGTGGATATTACCCTAGACGAGGATGAATATTTTGTTCTGGGAGATAATAGAAGTAATAGTTCTGATTCTCGATTTTGGGGGGCACTCAATAGGGAGTATATTGTTGGCAAACCTTCAATACGACTCTTTCCCTTTACCGATATAACAGTATATCGATATAATACATTTTCACAAGCTTCACTATAACGCAGAGATATGGATGAAAAAAAGAATATCATCAATTCTAATCAATCAGGAGTATACGATATACTTCCAGAACAAGTTGAAACATGGGACTATGTAGTAAACGAAATCAGAAACTCACTGAATAGTACAGGATATCATAAGATGGTGAGTTCTATTACAGAAAAAGAAGATACCTTTAGTAAAAAAATTCTAGAAGCACTGAATCTTCCTGATAAACATCAGTTATTGACTATTCGAAAAAGAAATAAAGATTCCCTGGTAATGACTCCTCCTGGACCCGTTAGTTTGCTGAGATCTGCTTTAGAACAAGAGGTTATTGATCCAGAAGATCCTTTGAAAGTATACCATTATGGAGTAGCTTTGGTAGATGAAGATAATGATGATGCAACAGAGCCATTTCAGTTCCACGTGTTTAAAGTTGAAAGTATTGGAGATTTGTCTCCAGTAAGAGATGCAGAAATGATTCTCACGATGTATCGATTATTGGAAGAATTGGGTCTTAAAAATTTAGTTATTAATATTAATTCGTTAGGAACCAAAGAGTGTAGGGAATCGTATTATAATGAAATGTGTTCTCGTGCAGGTAAACGCTATAGTAATATTTGTCAGAGATATCGTAATGATCCTATTCGATTATATGCAGAATTACAGTCTCAAGTAACAGAGATGAACCTTTCCTTGCCTTTAATTGTTGATCATCTTGCTCCTGTCCCAGCCGTGCATTTTAAAGCTACTCTGGAATTTTTAGATACACTTGAAATGCCATATGTAATGAATCCTACAATGAGAGGATCGTATGGGTTTAATGACACAACCTATTTTGAAATTGTGTCGCAAGATGAGCCTGAGATTGTGTTAGCGCGAGGAGGAAGACATAATGTGTTACTGCAAGAAATGGGCGGAAGTCTAGAATGTGGGGCAGTGGGTGCTGAGATTTATGTTGATACTATATTGAAGCGTATATGGAAAGAAAAGCAAGTGAAGATAAAGAAAGCAAAAGCACAAGTCTTTATTGCATCGATTGGTCAAGAAGGACAAAAAAATGCCTTAAAAATCCTTTCTTTAATGCAAAAACAGGGGGTAGAAGTGGTAGATGGATTTGGTATTAAAAGTTTGAAGGAACAAATTGCAAAATCCAAAAAACATAAGGCTCCAATTACTATTATTATTGGGAGAAAAGAAGCTCTTGATGGAACAGTAATTTTGCGCGATAAGATGAGTGATAACCAAGAAACAGTCCCAATTGATAAATTACTGGGGATTATTCAGCAAAAACTTTCTGATGGAGAAAAAGTCTGATCTTTAAGGATTATGCATTCTCAATATCACCTAAAAATAATCTAGGGCAGAAATAGAAAAAGGTGTAGCTGAAAGCGACGGAGGAGGGTTGTACGGGTATCCAAGATCATTATGATGAGAATAATCGATAGGAATATCAGGGCGCTTTTCTTCATATGAGGAACGTTACCTTTTTTGTCCTCCAGAGTGGGTGAGGGAGGATAAAGTGTCTACGGTTAATTCATCTCATACATCTGTTTGCATCAAAAAAAGATTTATGGTATCATAAATGACAAGGCTCTTCAACAAAGATCCCTAATTATGTTGGAATTACACTAAGCAATCAAAGAAAGGAGGTATGTATATATGGTAGAAGTAAGAAAACGAGAGAAAGAAAGTGTGGAAGCGATGATTCGTCGGTTCACTCGAAGACTTCAACAAAGTGAAGTGCTTTCAGATGCTCGGGCATCTCGCTTTCTGACAAAAGCAAAGAGTAAGCGGAAAGAACGAAATTCAGCTATTAAGCGGTCTCAGTTTTTGGCAGAAAAAGATAAGTTGGTCAAAATGGGAAAAGTTCGATCCAACGAACGTCTTCCTAACCGGTATAAGCTCAAGATCAAAGAAAAGATTCGATAATCTCTTTCTTATAGAGCTCAAAAAGTCTCCTCCAAGGAGGCTTTTTGGTTCTATAAGAGAGGTCTCTGTTTGGAATAAGATGAGAACCAAGGTAGAGAAAAAAGCTGTGTAATCAAGCAGGATGCTTGAACCTGAATACCTTTCTCCAAAAGAAATACCCCTCTTTTTCTTTATCTAGGATAGATTATTATGCTAACTATCCTCCTTTGGAGGAAGTGGCTGATACAATATCTACGATTAACTTATTTTATACAAATTCTAGAAAAATATCTTTATATATGATAGTCTATATAAAGTGAATAATTAATACTATTTTATGGAAGTAACCTCTACTTTACAACAACAAATCCAACAAGATCTTAAAGCTGCTATGATTGCTAAACAAACCGACGTGAGAGACGTCCTTCGTATGGTGACCTCCGAGCTGAAGAATCGCCAAATTGACAATGGTCAGGAGCCTTTGAATGATGAACAAGTGATGGAAGTTATCTTGAAGCTCGAAAAACAACGAAAAGATTCTATCAACCAATACACCGAAGGTGGACGACCAGACTTGGCTGAAGCAGAGCAAAAAGAGCTGGATATCTTGAGTACCTACCTACCTAAAAAACTCAGTGAAGATGAGCTCCGTATGATTGTGAAAGAAGAAATTGAGAAAACAGAGCAAAAAGACTTTGGAACAGTTATGAAAGCTGTTATGGCACGTGTCAAAGGTCAAGCGGATGGGAATGCGGTACGGCCTATCGTTCAAGAATTACTTGGATAGGTAATCTACTATGACTTTGGATATTTCCTATACGATTGACTGTCCTTCGTATGATACGATTTTTAATCAATGTCGAGAAGTGGTAGAGTCCATATCCGAAGATCCCTTTTTGGAGACAGAAATATCCCTTGTTGTGGTCAGTCCCTTAGAGATACAAAGACTCAATCAACAATATCGAGACAAAGATGCGGTTACTGACGTTTTGTCATTCCATCACTGGGATACTCTGTCAGATATTTTTCCTGGATTTCTATTGGGAGAGATATTTATCTGTTATCAACGAGCAGAAGAGCAGGCTCAGAGTCTTGGACATTCCATTACTGAAGAATTAGCTCTTTTGTGCAATCACGGATTATTGCATTTACAAGGATACGATCATATTACTGATGCGGACAATGCATTGATGTCATCTAAAGAAAATCAGATTTTGAATATTTTGAAGGCTCAAAACCTTTTCTAAATCTTCAGAATGTGGTAGTATAAAGATACTTAAAATGAAAATGAACCCTTATGGTAAAACCCCAACTCGTTGTCGGTCTTGATGTAGGTACCTATCTTACCAAGATTGCAGTAGCAAAACAACTTCGACCGGATAAAGAACCCTCGGTAATCGCATTGGGGACCACTGTATCAGAAGGTCTCAGACGTGGCTCAGTGGTTGATATTCATGATGTGACAAGAAGTATTGTGGTTGCTTTGGAGCAAGCCTCTAAAATGATTGAAGAAGATATTTCACAAGTAATCATCTCAATTAATGGTGATCATCTTGGATGTATCACTACGGCAGGAAAAGTTGCAGTATCTCGGGCAGATGGAGAAGTAACGCAAGAAGACATTGAACGTGTAATTCATAACGCCACTCCTGGACCTAGTAGTTCGAATAAGTCTGTAATTGATGTTATTCCAAAAAACTTTATTTTAGATGAAGAATCAGGTATCAAAAATCCTATTGGTATGAATGGGATCCGGTTAGAAGTAGAAGCTTTGTTGTTAGAGGGCGGTACTTCGGCTATGAAAAACATTGATAAATGTGTAGAAGAGTCCCACTTACACATCCAACATCATATGGTTGGTCCGATAGCATCTTCTCAATCGGTACTTACTAAGAAACAAAAAGAACTGGGAGTTATGGCCTTGGATATGGGGGCTGGAACAACATCGCTAGCTGTATATGAAGAAGGGAAATTAGTTCACATTGCAGTGATACCCGTAGGAGCAGGGCATGTGACACAAGATTTAGCAATAGGAATGAGAACCTCGATTGAAGTTGCCGAAAAGGTTAAGATTAAATACGGTATCGCGCTTGAATCTTCGCTAGGAGCAGATGGAAAAGCTCAGATAGATTTATCTAAATTGAGTGATGAAGAGGTCGGGGTTTTTCCTGTATCATATGTTGCTGATATTATTGAAGCTCGTTTGAAAGAAATTTTTGAACAAGTACGAGCAGAATTAAAATCCATCGAACGAGAAGGACTTTTGCCTGCAGGAGTTGTTTTGGTTGGAGGAGGTGCCAATATTCAATCAGTAGTTGATTTGGCAAAACGAGAGTTGAGACTTCCTGTCAAACTTGGAATCCCTGTAGGAATTGAAGGAAGTATTGCTGATGTGGATAATCCATTGTATGCTAATTTAGTAGGACTGCTTCTTTCAGGGTTTGATGAAGACTATGATGAAGAGTCTCTCTCTCTGGGAAGTGGTGATGGCTCAGTTTCTGAATCAGGTCTCGGAGGACTAGGAAATCTGTTTAAAAAAGTTCTTAGTGTGTTTTTACCAACAGATTAAAAAATATTTACATAAGTGAAAAAAGAGTGGGTGATTTGTAATATCATCACTCTTTTTTATTTCTCCCAGATACTAATGATATTAGGGGTATAGACTTTTCCCCCTGAGTTTCCCACTGTAGCCAGCATATATGCTCGAGATAATGGTTTGATCCAAAAATACCACAAAAAACGAGAAAGGATCCGTTTTTTCCATGGAAGGTAGGGAAGCGCTTCTGTACAAGTGACTTTATCAAACCCAGCCATTTTGGCTACTTGATGGAGACTGGTAGAAGTAAAGGCCTTGAAGTGCGTTATATCACTATAAAAGTTCAATGAGATTAAACTCGCTCCATTTGGCACTTGTAGGATTACTTTCCCCTTTGGTTTAAGAACTGTATAAATAGATTTCATTAGATTTACTCCTTCTTGGCTGGGAAAGTGCTCTAACACATCAAAGAGTAAGACTATATCGTAGGTTTCTTTTGTAGATTTACGAAAGAAGTCTTCTATGGTATTGACACTGACATTCTTAATGTTCAGAGAACGTGCTGTTTTGATTTGTTCTGGGCTCAGATCAAATCCTTCAGCTTGGGAATATCCTTCTTGTTGGAGTACTTTGAGTAAGCCTCCCCAACCACATCCAATATCGAGAATGGTGAGATTTGAAGGGTCAGTATCGGGTATGTGCATAGATATATGTCTTTTATACATATCCTTATACATATCAAAAGCAAATGATTCGTTCCCATGAAAGGAGGTTGAGGTGGTGGTATAATTTTGATATAAATCATTATTCATAGGAAGGAAGATTATTGTTTTGTTGATGATTGCGTTTTGAATCCTTGTATTATTCTACCAAATAAAATCACTTTTAAAAAGAAATCCGTAAAGGTTACCAAAAGTATGCTGTATACCAATCCAGTAATACCCCAAATGGGGATGATTGAAAATTGAAGGGTTATTCCTAATATAGCTAGGATTATTGATACTATTAGCTCATATTTTTCTTTATGAAAAAAAATGAAGAGTGGTCCTAAGAGATGAATGGTCGGATAGACTAGTATTCCCCAAGAGAGAATTCGTACAAGGGGAAGCGTCTCAGGATAAAGTGATTCTGGATCCAGGATATTCAGAATAATCATTACTCCAGCTTGATAAGCTATGAAATAGCAAATACTAAAGCCACCTATAGCCCAGGCAATGTTTTTGGCTTTTGTATAGTCTTTCTTTTGAAGCGATTGGGTAAGTCGGGTAGCAATATTGGGCATAATTATGGCGGGGATTGAGACAAAGGTCAAAAAAAGTCTATTGTAGGCATTTGAAAAGGTGTTGATTTCGGTCTCTGCAATACCTAATATTTGAAGATTGAGTTGAAAGGAAAAAAGATAAAAATAGGTCACAATGCTAGTTGCGGTAAGCGTGAGAATTGGTCGAATATTCTGGGTAATGATAGTGATATCAAAGCGTCCCCAAGGGGTGAATTTTCGTTGAAAGAACATATCTGTCACAAGACTAAGGGTGTATCCTCCAACTAAAATTATTCCATAGTGGGTGAGAGTCACTGCTATTCCAGTCCAAACCAGCCCATATGCGATACCCAAGATACAAATCTTAGCAAAAACATCTCCTAACCCAAACATCCATGCTCTCCCAGTCGCGTCACAAACGGCACGATAATTCCAATCAAGTAGTATGATGAACTGAGAAGTGAAGAGTAATAAGATAATCCAGATATCAGCTAGATCAAAAATGGCATTAATAATACTAAGTGCTACAGAGCCTACAAAAAAGGTAATGATGCGAATGATAAAAAATGTGGTCCATAGATTAGCAAAAGATTCACGATGTTCAGCATCAAACGGTGTGTTCGTGTAATGTTTTTGGATTAATGATGTGAGAGACAGGGTTAAGAAGACAAAGACCAGAGGTATGAGGGAGTCATTGACCACGTTGTAGGTTGCGTATTCAGAAGTTGATAGATTGGTTATCAACCACCTATTCAGTAATAATCCTACAGCTAAAAATACTACCTTGCTACTCATTTGTATAAGATAGAAAAATTGAGGAGACAAGATTCGTTGAAAGCTCAGAGGTGTCATAGAGATTATTTACGTTTTTGATGGTCAAGTAAAAGACGGAAAAATTCGGTATAACTCATCAGAATGTCAAGGGTAGAAATATGTAATCGAAACATTATCTCAATGGGATCTTTCTGTTCACCATCGTAAAATCCATAGGTTAATCCAATGATTTCTTGAGATTTAGGCGATAGTTCTTCGTGTAAGAGAATTAACTCTTCATAAAAAAGGGTGGTTGGTTCAGTATGATAGATATGACTGGCTTGATGCAGTCCTTCTTCTGTCACATCAAAGATATCTTGGAAGAACATCCAGTCAAATGGATAATCAAGATTTGGAGTCTGACGGGTGGTAATCAAGAAAGCTCGTTCTAAAAGAGTAAGACTCAACATATCTTGAATATCTGTATCTGGAGAGATGGCTACACAATATTGACGCAAAAATGATTGTAATAATGGGACAAGATCATATTTCGTCTTGAATAAAGATTCTTCTTCTGGGGCAATGTAGGGAATGATCATAAGTAAAATATTAATCTACGCCCCGAGTTGTAGGTATCGATAGGCTCTTTCTATTATATAGGAGAGAGCGCTTGGCGTAAATGGTTAAATGAGAAAGATTTTGTTCTTTTAAGATACTGATACGTTCTTGACTCATTACAAAATATGGTATAATAATAAAATAATATAATAAAATTATATACCGAGTGAATATTCAATCTAAAATACAAGATGATGAAATATAAAAATCAGAAATCGAAAAGCAAGTGTTTTCCTACAGCCTATATTATATATGGAGCATTGTTATCACTTATTTTAAGTCTAGCTATAGGATACCCAATATATCTTGAAAGACAAGAGATACACGATACGGTTGCCAATTATCGTCAAGTAGCAGTTATATCCACAACGGACACGCCTCCTGTCTCAGGGACTGCGCAAATTATTTTGTTGGAAGAACCTGAAATAGAAGCACTCTCTTCTCAAAATATTGCACTATATGATACGAGACGAACTCGATTTGAATCCTTTCAATTGTATCAAGAACTTCAGGGAGATTCTCGCTATATTATCGAATTTGTTGCTCGTCCGAATACCACCTACAAAGTGTTGACGGATCCAGTAATGACGAAGAATGTTCCCACTGCTCGTCCCTATGAAAATTTTTTAGAAGATCCTCAGCAATTACGTTTGAACGAGTGGCGAGAAAATGAAATATACCGAGCCCGTTTAGAACAAGAGAGTAAAACTCCTCAGCAAGAAACTATCGATGGAGAACCCCAATATCCACTCATAGCGCTCTATCCTTGGTTACCGTGGTTTGGAATAGGTACTGTAACAGTGATTTTGACTGGATTATTTATATTCGTAGCAAAACAAAAGAATAACACACAATAAATATATGAACACTTTACGAATCATTTTTTTTATTATCGGAGGTATCATTTTATCCCCCTTTATTCACGGGGCTCCAGCCCTTACGTTACTTGTAATTGGAGGTGCTCTACTGTGGGTGCGTGATGAAATGATGACTCTACAAGGGCGTATAGATCAATTAGAAGAAGAATTACATAGACAAAATCAGACTGAAAAAAACTACGCTTCAAAAACAGCTATTCCTACTGCACCAACTGAATCTTGGCAGCAATTATACTCTGATGAACCAAACGAGGTGATAGATTCTTCTGAAGAGTCTCTTTCAATGGATGTGCCTGAATCAATGATACCCAATAGCGACAATGAGCAACGGTATCAACCAGGGTATGGGGTGAAATTGAGCGAAGAAATTTCTTCGGCTATTACTTCTCCAGAAACAATGTATGCTGTATCAGACGAGTTGATAGAAGAACCTCAAGGTGTAATTGTGGAACAAGGACCATCAGTTACGGATAAAATAGTTGCTTGGTTGCTTGAATCTTGGCCGCTAAAATTAGGAGCCTTATTAATCATCCTAGCTATTGGTTGGTTTGTAAGCTTTGCTTTTGCAAATGATTGGATTGCTCCGTGGGTACGTATAATGATGGGACTCGTCTTTGGAATCTCTCTTATGGGATGTGCTTTCTGGTGGATGAAAAAATATGTGCAGCAAGGTGCCGTGGTTCTGTTAGTTGGAGCCAGTGCTGTAATCCTAACTTTGTTAGCAGCACTCCAACTATTTGGATTCTTTACTCCTGTTGTGATTCTATTACTTATGCTTCTTACGATGAGTTTCGTAGCCTTTACTAGTGGTGTGTATCGTATTAAATCATTATCATACTTGTCATTGATCTCAGGAATGATATTCCCAGTATTGATTGGAACTTCTCCAGACGCAACAATTTCAGGATTATTTATGTATTTACTGATAGTCTTAGTAGGGAATGTAGGACTGTCATTCTGGACAAATATCCCAGGTTTAGTCCCTACAGGAGCGTTAATGCTTGGTTTTTATACTGTTACTGTCTATGGTCAGACAGAACCCCTTTTACCGCTCTTTATTATTCTTCAAGGAATTCTTCTCTTTGTTACAGGAACAATATTTATTGTTCGTTCTACTCAATCATCAGACACGCTGAACTCGAAAGATTATTTACAAGCAGGAGCCTTTGGAGTCGTTACAACAGTATCGTTGATGGTTGGATGGATAGTCACTACCGTTCCAAGTTCCCTTCAAGTAGGTAGCTTACTTGGAATGATGCTGGTGACCGTTTTTACAGGAATTGTTCTCTATCAAAAAACTGCACACAAACTCCTTTTCTATATTTATGGTATGATTTCTTTTTCCCTGCTCGTATTAGCTACAATGATTCAGTTTGAAGGAGTTAGCTTAGTAAATCTGTTGGCCATTGAATTTGCCTTAATGATTGTTTTGATGCAGATGATTGGAAAAAACATCTATCATACCGCACGATTTAGTTATATTTTATTATTCCCAATCTTCTTATTGATTCCTATCATAAACTCTAATGATTGGCTCAATGGTGCTATACACATCTCATTCTGGACAATGTTAGTAGTGGGACTTATTCTCATTGCTTTAGGATTTTATCTCTACCCTTCAGCTCAAAAATATCCAAAAAAGGAGGAGTCAGCAATACTCAACCCAGCAATGCAACATATTATATGGTTATTTGTTTCAGGAATTGCTGTCTTTCAAGTATTAGTGATGCAAATGCTTTATGGCGGGTTACTTGGTGAGATTCCCAACGCTGCACTTCTATTTATCTTTATTATCAGTAGTGTTGGTATTCTTTATAGTCTTATTTATCAGAAACAAGGGGCTGCGTACACCTTACTGATTGTGCAAATGGGTGTACCTCTCTTTATGTATCAAACGATAGATATTACTTCCGTATTTATATACTTATTTGTTGTTGGATGGGGAAGTATAGGATTATCTTATATAAGTGATAGAGCTTACTTTAGTTCTGTGAGTATGGGGTTGATTTTGTTAAACTCACTAATCTATATTAACTCAGGTACCCGCTCTATAACGCTATTTATCCTTCTGATAGGAGCTGCTTATCTGTTTACTGCTATCTTCCAATACTATCGATCTCTGTCTACTCAAGATTTAGGGGAATCATCAGAGTCCTTTTCTGCAGCTAGTCTTACTCTGATATTTCATTCAATCTGGAGTACTCTATGGATTGTTGGTTCTGTGCCTGACTCATACCGTATCTGGCTTCTTTTGGGACTTACAGTTATATATGTTTTCATTGGATTCTTCCTATTCTCTCTGCAAAAAAGCCGAAAAGTATTCTTTATCTTTAGTACCATCGGATTAGCTCTAACCGTACTCGCAACATCAATTCAATTCGAGGGACTTACGGCTACATTATTTATGACCATTCAGCTTGCCATAATGCCACTACTTGTACATATTATATTTGATGATATCAAATTAACTCAGAAGTATAATTATCTAATGCTTCTACCAATACTCTGGTCAACAGAAAGTCTGATCTCCCTAGATTGGCGTACTGGAGTCTTTCACGGAGCCTTTATGAACTTGCTCGTATTAATAGGAATACTCTTTGGATTAGGTCTCACTTTCTACTCAGCCTCTCAAAAGTCAGATAAGCCATGGGTCAAGTCGACCAATACCACTCTTCTTGTAGGGGGATCAATATATGCTTACATACTGATTTGGTTAGCTCTCGGAGCATCTAATTTGAATGCAGAAATAGCAGTATTTATCTCATTAACAATCTATACTTTAGTGGGAATTCTTTGTTATATGTATGGATTAAACGAGCGTCGGTCATTTTTCCAAAAATATGGAGCTATCGTATTTTCTGCAGTAGTTGTCCGATTGATCTTGATAGACGTTTGGGCAATGGGAATTATTCCTCGAGTACTAACCTTCTTTGTGATTGGATTACTTTTGATGAGTACTACTTTCCTCCATCGAAGTGCCAAACAGGATACTGAATAACCAGCTTCTCTTGACTTCTGCCCTTTCATTCCTCGAGAGGAGATGCGACTGCGGGTACGGTATCTCATATATGCATATTCTTTAGACACAGTATTTGCTATAATAAAAAGAGCTATTCAAATAACGTATACACATATGAAGAATATCCTTCTTATTATACTCACTGCCTCGACCGTGCTATTTGCAACATTGTTCTTTGTTGAGAGAGCCAAGGCCCCTGTGGATAGAGATTCTTCCGATGTTCCAGTTGTACAAGATCAAGTTTCTGATCAACCAGAAATCTATACAGTCTTATCTGAAGTCAATGAGGTTCCTATTTATTTGGAGTCCCCAGACCTTCGAGAGCCCTTGGAGGAGTGTATTTTTGATATTCAAGGCCGGGTAACGGGTTCTTGGTTCTTTGAGGGAGATTTCCCTGTAGAGATCTATACCTCAAACGGGGAGTTCCTTAACACCGAGATAGCTCGTACCAGTGATGAATGGATGACTACAGATGAGGTAGACTTTGGAGTACAGATTAACTGTTTGCAGGCTTCGTGTTCAGTAGATACGCGACTGCGATTTATCCGAGATAATCCATCAGACTTGAGGGAGAATGACGATTTTGCTGAGGTAGATATTACGGTTCCAGCTTCTTGTAAAGGATAATTATCGTATTTTTGTTCCACACAGGTATTTTGTAGCGGTGGTGAGGTTCTCCACACCCGTCCGCTTCGCGTCCACCCTCGCTGGCGAGGGACAATAATACCCCTCGTATTATCAGTCAAAATATGGTAATATAAGCACAATAGTCTTATCATGATTGTTAATTTGTAGTCTTATGCCATATCCCAAGAAAAAGAAATCTTCTTCCAAGCGACCATCAGGTAAGAAGCGAAAGGTTGTCCTCGGTAAGAAAGGAACACCTTTGCCAAAGTCTGCTCTGCCAACCAAAAAACATCGACGAGATCCGCGTCGAATGATTAAGGATGTTCAGAAGACTCAATCCACTGACTCAAGTCAGAGTCACTACTTGTACGGAAAGAACGCCGTATTAGATATTTTGCGCAACAACCCAAAGCGAGTACAAAAGCTTTATATGGCCAAGACTGCTTCTACCAAAGATCCTCGTATCCAAGAGATTACCGAGTTATCCAAGAACACTCTAGCCCACATCCAAAGCGTCCCCAGTGCTAAGTTAGACACTCTGCTCGAGCAAGAACAAGAAGCTCAAGGATTAGTGCATCAAGGCATCGTAGCTCTGGTCACCGCCGTGCCTTTGCTTGAGCTGGAAGAATGGTTGAATCAAATCAAGGAACAGGTAGAGACTACCCAAAAAGGCTTTGTAGTAGCTATTGACGAAGTCACCGACCCTCATAATATCGGAGCAATTATCCGTGTCTCTGAAGCTATGGGAGCCCTTGGACTGGTACTCCCTCGACACCGCAGTGGGATTATCTCACCCGTAGCCTCCAAAGCCGCCTCCGGAGCAGACCGAACTTTGCCATTAATTCAGGTAACCAATCTGACTCAAGCCCTGATGACTATGAAAGACTATGGATTCTGGATTCTGGGAACCGATGTTTCTGATGAGACTCCAGCCTTTCAACAAATCAACTATAGCCAAATGCCTACCGTAATCGTATTGGGAAGCGAAGGCAAAGGCCTCCGACCAACCGTCAAAGAAGCCTGCGATATGCTCGGCTACATTCCTATTTTTGGGCAAGTTGAATCCCTCAACGTCTCCACCGCCGCCGCTATAATGGCCTATGAGGTTGCCATGCAGCAGAATAGAGAGGAAGGGGAAGAGTAGGATAAAGGGGTATTTGCTATTTTGTAGTTGATTTGGTAGCTTCTCCTCCTTGGAGGGAACCCCAGGCGACAGGAAATTTCATATTTTTGGAAAAATTATTGAGATTTGGTATGATAGTTAGAGCATGATTAAGATAACTAGTTGAGATGGATATCAAAGAAAAAAAAGAAAGGCCATTTTTAAAATGGGTGGGGGGAAAAGGAGCTCTTTTACCTGAATTATTAAAACGAGTGCCAGAAAATTTCACGGATTATTATGAACCATTTTTAGGTGGAGGAGCATTATTCTTTGCCTTGAATCCAAAGCATGAAAGTTATCTTAATGATATCAATAAAACATTAATTGGTGGATTTCATAACATAAAACTCAATCTCAATGAGTTAGTTGATGAACTTCGAGAAATGGAAGTTAAGTACCTTGAACTAGATGAAGAGTCACGAAAGGAATATTATTATACTCAAAGAACTAAATTTAATACACTTAAGAGCACTCCTGAATCAATCGAAAGGAC
>PXDG01000054.1 GCA_003565105.1 Parcubacteria group bacterium
AATTGAGGCAACCATATGTTCTATCATAAAAGCGACAGATTTCAATCCGCAGCAGAGATGGAAAGAGCCTGCAGAACAGGCGATTTCTATCTATGTCTTTCAGAGGAAAGGCCTGAAAAAGGCTATGGAGGGAAGACCTTCAAAATCGACTTCTCCGGAGAAGAAGTAAATGGGTATGAAAATGCCCACGGGGGCAAAGGCCCCCAAGCAGGCGAATATAGTTTTGCAAACTCTATCTCCGGAGGAGCCTACTCCTCTGGAGTCAACACCCAATGGGTGGCAGTACATTGTAGCTGCATATCGTTCATCCAGATGGAGGGAGAAGAATTCGACCTCCGAGAACAACTCCAAAAAGAACAAGTAAAAAAAGAACAAGTAAAAAAAGAAGAGTTGAGTCGCCTAAAAAGCGACAAACAACTCCACAGAACATTAACAGCTTGCTCACCAGAGCAAGCGCAGGAAATATTAAACATATTATCCGAACCAATCTAAATTTTAACCACTTATCCCTTGATAGGTGGTTTTTTCTTTATCAAATAATTTGTATGTAAATGATTAATGTATATATCTGTTGACAAAAAAATGAGTTATGTTATAATAAAGACTGTTCATTACAACATAGCGTTATGCGAATTCAAAAAAACTTGACTCTCGAAGAAGTTCAACAGCGTATACATGCTGTGAGCGCTGAATTATTGGATTGGAGGAGTGCAGCAAATCTGATGAAAACAGAAACCTCATCAAAACTTGAATATTTCTTTTATTCAAAGATAGAGGCGAACGCTGCTGTTATGATGCAGTATGTCAAAGAGATCCAAGGTTGGATTCAAGAACAACACCCTGAGTGGTATGTAGAAAAATACCCTCAAAACCCTTATTTTAAAACATTGCTTGACAAAAAAGTCAAGCAATCATCTAACACAATCAATTAGTGATTTTTGCCAGACTTACAATAAGTCTGGTTTTTACTATTTTGTATTGACATTTATAAGTAATAGTGTATAATAATGAATGTTGTTTTTCCTGAAATTTTATGACATCTATTCACCTCACAAGAGAAAAAATCCATCACATACATATGGATCTAACCTATGATACAAACCAAAAACGTACATTTTCAAGGGATATCTTGAAAGAAGTAGACTGTTGCCTTGAAATCTTGAATAAAATTGAAGATTTCTCTGTTAAACAGTTCCAATCAATACACTCGTTAGAAGGTATTGAAAAACGAATCTTTGAAAATATACAGAATCTTAAAACAATATCTACATTGGATGAATATAATGAGATCCTGGATCTTATCCAAGATCTTCGAGAACATCTAAACAGCCTTCAGTATTCTTTATCAAATAGCCCAGAATTTGATATAATAACTACCAGAGAATTCTGGGATAAATACTAACACCCCTTCCCCCTTACACTCTAAGGGGGATTTTTTTATCTTGAAGATATATCCTTATACATAAAAACCCCCACTTATTTTCAAAGTGAGGGTGTGAATTGGACTAGTTTTTGAGCTTTTTTATATCCCGCCACAGCTCTTGCGGTTGACTTTAATCATTGAGATTATCAAGAATAAAGTCAACACTACTATCTGATTCTACAATTCGCTCGCAACGAATTGTTTGAATACTCCAGGGATACTTTGGTTCCCTATAGTTGGAGTAAACGTTTACAGCTAGTCTTGTGGTACCCTCCTCCACTTTGTCAAAAGCAATAATTCCGCCATAATATCCGGGTTTGCCATTAATATAAGCATTCCCAACATAGTAACAGATATCGCTTTCAAGAAAGGGTTTAGACCATGTTGTTATGGATACATCTCCACAGTACTCTTCTGAGACAGATACTTCCCAGTATGTATTGTGTGGATTGTCATCCATGCCAACAGCCCAATGACGAGGCAGAGGCACATTGATAGTGCATGCCTTATCATTTGCCTTTTGGTCTAAGGATTTTTCTCTCTTTGCATATTGGATGTGATCATATACGTTGATCCCAATAACGAGAAAAATTGCGAAAATACAAATATTTTTAAGGTTGAACATAATATTACCTCTGGGGTAAACAACGATATTGAGTATATAATAAAATTATTTTTTGTCAATACTTTTTTACAATGAATACTATATTTCTCTTAAAAACAAAGACCCAGATACAAAGGTGTATCTGGGTGGCTTTAGTAATCCGAAGATCCTAAAGCTTTTATTTATGTGGTTCATTCATTAGGAATTGTTCCTCCTCAATGTTTGACAATAGTATACTACCATATTTCTTAATTTTTGTCAAGTATTTTTTACAAATAAACCACATTCAAGTAAAAAAACGTGCTTTGAGAGTTTTGCTATTCTCTCAAAGCACGAAAAAGTATCTGCACTCGAACAATTATTCTCCAGTAAGCATTACCGTATCAAACCAGGCATCAGCAGACTCTTGGAAGGTATCCATATTCATATTTCCGTCTGGACTCTTGTGCTGATCTGGATTTGGATGTCGTGGCATATGCCGACCAGGAGCCATAGTATAGGCTGTTTTTTGTCCATCAGCCCCAGGTCCAAATACCATAAAGAGTTCAGTAGTATCTCTCTTTGGAGCATCAACAGTAGGGACAAGTACAGAGCCCCTGACGAGTTGGAATGTTACCGCTGAATCTGAGTTATCAGTAACAAATTGATCAATAAAGGCTTGCTTGGCTTCAGGGTCTCCTTGCAAATTCAATTCTTGTACTTGTTCTCGCACTGATTCAAGAAGCTCTGCATCATGTTCTGATAGTATCCCTTCTGCCAGTAATTCTGCTACTGAGGCAATTCCTTCCTTTCCCATATTACGCTCCATATCAATAGCAAAGTCTGAGATGCCTTCTTGAGAAGCTACCTCTGTAGGAAGTTTTTTCGCTACATCCTGAAAGAGCTCATTGAGTGAGTCATAATCAAATTTACTTCCTTCATCTTCTCCTTTGATATGCAACTGATCAATATGTCCAGCGGCGGCGGCTGTTACAGACATTCGATTTCCTTCAGCATCTTGAAAAACAAAAAATGGCGTATTAGCATCCAATGTGTCCTCAACACTGCCGTCTGCTTTGGTTACTTTGACTTCGAGTGGTGGCTTCCATGGTTTGGTTTCATCGACCGAAATCACTTCAACACGTTGAAAGTCGATAAATTCATCATTGGTAAAGAGCTCATAATTTGGGGACTCTTTCTCAGCTTGAGACTCTGACTGTTCCTGCACAGAGTCTTGTTCTGTATTTTTTAGTGGTTCATATTCCATATTTTTTCTTTATTTACTATACGGGAAGTGGTACATTTTTATGTACTCTTCCTTATAAAGTATTATATCATACCATAGCCTTATTATCTTCTATTTTTTTGATTTTTAGATGAGATAGTCAATGTATAGCTAAAGTATTTGCTTAGCGTATTGTGGGTATTGAGATCGTAATAAATTTTTTTGAGAAGGAGTAAATTTAGGTAGATAGATCTCTCCTCCCACAGAGTTAGGAAATTTATAATCAGACATCTCTACAATATCTTCTACAGGAATACTTCCTTTAAATGAATCTTCTATCTCTAATGGATCATTCATAACAAGGTTATCAAGGTATAAATTTCCCTTAACAGTTTCTGGCAATGTTATACCATCTAACGTGGTGAGTGAAGATAAGTTTAGATCACCATGGATGATTTCGGGTAATTTGACTTCATTCGCTGTAGTTAAACGAGATAGATCAAGGCTTCCAATATTTAGAGGTGGGACGGTCAGGGTAGAAACTATAGGTTTTACAGAGCGTCCTACTTCTATTGGAAATTCTACATCATCAGCGCTTATCAGGTTATCTAATATACAAGACCCAGTAATGACTCTCGGAAATGTTACTCCACTCAGTGTTGTCAATGAATTTAAATACAGATCACTATGTATGGTTTCTGGTAGTGCACCATTTTGTAATGAAGTTATATCATCTAAATAAATGGATCCCACCTCTTTGGGGAGCTGTATACCCTCAATATCTTGGAGACGAGGCAAACTCAATGTACGATGGACAATGTCTGGAAGTTTGAGTCCTTTTAGTGTGGTCAAACTATCTAAAGCAAGAGATTTTACTTCTCTAGGCAACTCTATCCCTTCTGCATCTATCAGGTTAGGCAGATGCAGATTACCATTGACAATGGGTGAAAGTGAGAGTTTAGAGTCTACTTTTGACATATCAAGTAACAAGTTCCCTTGATATACTTCAAGATCTTTAAAAAG
>PXDG01000101.1 GCA_003565105.1 Parcubacteria group bacterium
AACGGTCTCGTCTATACCGTGGACCGGATGAAGAAGTTTGAGATTACCGGGCATATCACCTTAAACCAGGTTGAGCGAAGTCCTCTGGCAAAAATCGCAGAGATGGGAATGTAAAAGAGATGTAATTGAAAACAGAAGAATAAAAACAGCAGAAATAAATGCTTAACCGCCATGGGATCTTTCATCTCTATTTATCGTGGCGGTTTTCTGATGTTTAAGCCTTCAATTAAAGGATAAATATGCTCTAGACTCTGAATTCCTTATGGGTGCACTGAAGAGACATCAATAGGAACACAGAAAAAGAAGGAGGAATAAGAATGTCAGCACTTTTTAGTGAAGGAACACTGAAAAATCTAACATTAAAAAACCGTATTGTCATGGCACCGATGTGCATGTATAGCTCTGATGATGATGGAATGGTAAAGGAGTTTCACAGGGTCCATTATGGATCCCGGGCAATCGGTGGGGTTGGTCTGATCTTACTGGAGGCAACAGCAGTGGAAAAGCGGGGACGAATTTCAGCAGAAGATCTTGGAATCTGGTCAGATGACAATATCACCCCTTTGAAAGAGCTTGTGGATATGATCCATGAATTTGGAGGAAAAGCAGGAATTCAACTGGGTCATGCCGGGAGAAAATGCGGCGTTGAATCGGAAGAAATTATCGGTCCTTCGGGGATTCCCTTCAGTGATGATTATCAGACCCCAACAGAGATGACAAAAGAGACCATCAAAGAAGTGACAGAGGCTTTTTCAAATGCTGCGTATCGTTCAGAAAAAGCGGGCTTTGATACCATCGAAATCCATGGAGCCCACGGATACTTAATCAATCAGTTTCTCTCGCCACTCTCCAATCAGCGACAGGACGAGTATGGAGGAAGCATTGAAAACAGAAGCCGATTTCTAAAAGAAGTTCTTCAAGGAATTAACCGGCATTGGCCTGAAGACAAGCCGGTGATTCTGCGGGTGTCTGCGGAGGATTATCGGAAGGAGGGAAATCATTGGGAGGATCTTGGAAAGATCATTAATTCAGTGAAAAATGAAGGCATCGACCTGATCAATGTCAGCTCGGGAGGGACAGTACAAGCGAAGGTCCGACCCTATCCAGGATATCAGCTGCAGTTTGCGGAAAAAATAAGAGCCTATACCAAATTGCCCGTTATGGCCGGCGGTCTTGTGACCACAGCGGATATGGCGGAGGAAGCCCTGCAAAATGAACGGGCGGATTATATCTTCCTCGGGCGGGAACTGCTGCGGAATCCACACTGGCCATTGGAAGCAGCAAAGGCATTAAGAGAGGAAATTCCTGCTCCAAATCAATATGAGAGGGCCTATCGATAGGAGGGTCCATCGAGTTTCAAGATTTACCCCGGATCGGGAAATTGGATTCGGGGTTTTCTGCGTACGATATAGAACTAAACAATGAAAGTTTGGTAATAGAGATAGCATCCAAAAATTTTCTGTGGTACAATTAAGACCAGAGAACTATACTTTAATCGCAATAACTGAAGTAATGAGAAAAAAGGACGGGTGTGGGATGAACAAAACCAACAGAGAAATTGGTATACGGATCAGGGAAGAAGCCTCCAGTCTGGCTGAAAGGGTTTATGCACATCAGGTGGATCATATGCCGGAGCTGAAAGAGCAGACCGCAAAGGAATTTGCTGAGAAGAGTATTCGGGATACAAAGTACAATCTTCTCTATCTTGCCGATGCCATCATGGTTACCAGCCCGGATCTGTTCTGTAACTACCTGAAGTGGTTGTTGAAGCTGATGGAAGGGATCGGGATACCTGAAAAATACATCGTCGAAAATTTTGTCAGTATAAAGGCTGTACTGCATGAAAGATTTAAGAATGAGGAATCCCTGGTGATCGAAGAGTTCATTAATCAGGGTCTGGATAACGTTCAGGATTGTTATGGAGATGAGAGTGAAGATTATAACCCACTATCAACGGAAAAGGATGCCTATATCAATGCTCTGCTTCAAGGAGACCGTAAGAAGGCCGGGGTGATCGTTCAGGATCTTGTAAAACGGAAAATCCCCCTTGAAGATATTTATCTTTCTATTTTTCAACAGAGTCAGTATGAGATCGGTGATCTGTGGCAACAAAACAAAATCACAGTGGCAAAGGAGCATTACTGCACAGCGGCAACTCAACTGATCATGGGACAGCTGTATCCCATGATTTTTGAAACGCCGAAAAGAGATCTCACCTTTGTGGCAACCTGTGTGGGTCAGGAGCTTCATGAGCTTGGGATCCGTATGGTTTCAGATTTTCTGGAGCTTTCAGGTTGGAACACCTATTATCTCGGGGCAAATCTTCCCACAGCTGAAGTCATTCAAACCATCATTGAGGAAAAACCACAGGTGGTAGGTATTTCAGCCACGATTACCTATCATATCTCAGAGGTTCAGAGACTAATCGAAGAGATCCGAAAGACCCCCGGGTGTGAAGAGGTAAAAATTATGGCGGGTGGCTATCCATTTCTGGTGGACCGGTCTCTTTGGAAAACCCTGGGGGCCGACGGCTTTGCCCGAAATGCGGAAGAAGCGGTGACGGTGGCGGAAAGTCTGATCATAACGTCAGAAATTCAGGAGTAGAGTATGAATAAACATGAGAAAATACCGAATTGTATGATTCTCCTTTGTGATGAACAGGGAACCGTAACCGAGGTGGAGTTTCCCCGACCTCCGGAGGTAATTGCATCCTATTTTCTAATCGGAGAAAGCTTTACCTCCCGGATTGAAGAGAGCAGTCTGCAGAAAGCACTTGACTTCCTGATTGAGCTGAAGGAAAAAGAGCAGTGCTATGGCTATGAAATCAACTATCTAATAGAAGACACCATCGAAATCCTTCAGTTATCGGGGTATTTCAGAAACCCCGAATATGTTCTGATGATTACCAGTGAAACCCATGAGTTAATGCATCTGAACAGGGAATTGATGAAAATCAATAACGAGCAGATGAATCGATTGCGCAGGGAGATCAAGTCCTCTATGAAAGATAAAGGAGAGGAATCCACTTTTTTCTATAATGAAATTTCCAAACTGAATAATGAAGTGATCAACACCCAGAGAGAAATTGAAAGAAAAAGCCATGAGTTGAAGGAGCTGAATCGGGAACTGCAAAAACTGGTAATAAAAGACCCCATGACAGGGCTTTTCAATCGAAGGACTCTTGCTGAACGCTTTAAAAGCGAGAAAGCCAGGGCAAAAAGGCTGAATTACCCTATGACCCTTATGATGATTGACGTCAATGATTTCAAACAGGTGAACGACACCATGGGTCATTCTAAAGGGGATGAACTTCTAAAGACCTTAGCGGAAATTATTCAAACCACTACGCGAGATGGACTGGATCACAGTTACCGGGTGGGAGGGGATGAATTTCTCCTCGTACTCTCTGATTGTTCAGAAGAGAATGCAGAGGAAATTGCGAAACGCATTGACGAGGAATTTGAAAAGCATACGGAAATCGCTTCTCTTTCCTACGGAATCACAGGAGTGGACATTGAGTCCGATGAACCCTTTGACACATGCTATTCCCGAGTGGATCAACTGATGTATGAGGATAAAAAGAGGAGAAAACAGTAATAATACTCTTACCATTCAAATTAGAAGAGTAATAAACACCGAAACACTAAAGGAACAGATTTTCCTTTGGAAGGCTCGGTGTTTTTTTCATTAAACTTCGTTATTATGGGTATTTATACAATAGATAAAATGGTTTTCATGAGAAAGAAGGGGATCGCTATGATTGATTTAAAGAAGAGAAGAAGAGTGTTTTCTATCATCATCCTTTGCCTTGTTTTGATGAGCACACTATTATCAACAGGGTTTTCCCAGAATACTGATGAAGAGCCTTTAATCTACAGGATCGAAATCGAAGGAATGATTACTGCAGGAACCACAGCATATATTCGAAGATCAATCGAAACCGCGGAAGAGGATGGGGCTGAAGCTCTTTTAATTCTTCTGAACACACCCGGAGGATTGGTGGATGCCACTTTGGAGATTGTTTCCGATATGATAAACGCGGATGTTCCCATCATCACCTATGTGTATCCCCAAGGAGGGATTTCCGCCTCCGCAGGAACGTTCATTTTACTGGGAGGTCATAAAGCGGCAATGTCTCCTGGAACCACCATCGGAGCTGCAATGCCGGTTATGGTCACACCTGACGAAGGGAGTGCCCCCGCGGATGATAAAACCGTGATCTTTTTAGCGGGGCATATGAAGAG
>PXDG01000009.1 GCA_003565105.1 Parcubacteria group bacterium
AATGTGCGACTCATCTACCATCATCATAAAGTCTGGATTGGCTTCGAGAAAATAGTCGATTAAGGTATAGGGTGGTTGTCCTGGGCCGCGACCAGCGAGATAGCGAGAGTAGTTTTCAATTCCTTTGGTAAAGCCAACCTCTTGGAGCATTTCTAAGTCGTACTTAACACGTTCTTCAATTCTTTGGGCTTCGATAAGTTTATTGTGTTTTTTGAAAAAGGCGACTCGTTGTTCCAGCTCTTCTTGGATGTGCGGGATCATGGCTTCGATTTTGGCTTGTGTCGATATCCAGTGAGTAGCTGGGAAGACTTTATAATGCTTGACATATTGAGCAGGAAGTTGTTGTAGAATGGTATCCTGGTATTCGTTGTATGAGATGGTTTCAATGGTATTGCCCCAAAAGCTTATTTTGAGGATTCGTTCTTGTCCTGGTTCGTGGATTTCGACTACATCTCCTTTGACTCGAAAGCAGCCAGGTTTGAAATCAATATCATTGCGTGAATATTGCAGGGCTACGAGAGTACGAATTAAATCATCACGAGTCAGTGTGGCTCCTTGATCAAGAAAGATGGCTCGATTACCGTAATCCTCTGGAGATCCGATACCGTAGATACAGGATACAGATGAGACAATAATTGTGTCTGGACGTGAAAGGATACTTTGGGTGGAGGCGTGACGAAGTCGTTCTAGCTCCATATTGGTCATCGATTCTTTTTCAATAAACGTATCGGAGGAGGGGAGATAGCTTTCGGGTTGATAATAATCGTAGTAGGAGACAAAGTAGTGTACGGCGTTGTCGGGGAAAAATTCACGAAATTCTTGGTACAACTGAGCTGCTAAGGTTTTGTTGTGTGACACAATTAAGGTTGGGCGTTGGACTTTTTCAATAACTGAGGCCATTGTAAAGGTTTTTCCTGAGCCGGTTACTCCCAGGAGAGTCTGGTGTTTTTCTCCGCGCGAAACCCCTTGTGAGAGTGCCTCAATAGCCGTGGGTTGATCTCCTTGCGGAGTGTATTCAGATTTGAGAGTGAATTTCATTAGGTCAAAGTTAGTGAAAAAGAGATGAGGTCTGACAATGCGAATGATTGTATTATATCAGTTTTAGGTGACGGAGTCGATACAACGATGATAGAGTGAGACTTGTGAAGCAGATACATTATTGGTATTATAAAAGAGAGAGTAATACAAATCTAAGTAAAATATATGGAACGCTATTCTTCAATCGACACGGTAGAACCTCAAGAGGTAGAAATGCTCGTAGAAGAAACAAAATCTCCTACAGAGATAGTGTTTGATGGGGGGCAGTTTAAAGTTGATACTGAAGACCGTCTCAATGCTATGGCTTTAGAATATCAATTGCAACAGTGTCTTGTAGGTCCTCCTGCATATTTCGATCGTGAAATAAAAGTACCAGAAGTATATCCTGATGATGCTGATACGGGACCATCCGATGAAGAAATTCAACAACAAGTCGAAACCCAGCAACTCAAATTAGAATATTATTTAGGTGGCTCACAACCCTCTGCGGACTCAGAAGTGAAAACGGGTTCACTCCAAGCGGAAGCACAGCGTTTGGGAAAGTTGGTCGATGCTGTTCGCCCTGCAAAGATGAAGGGATTCATTAATAGTGTCCGAAAAGATCAAGATCCCGATTTTTCTCTTGAAGATGTTACCCATCCTCGAATGATTCTTGATCATACGATGGGCATTGATTTGTCCCCCTTTCAGGTATATGAACATAATAAAAAAGGACGACCTATAGGAAGTACTGATTCAATATTTTTATTTGATGTAACTAGTGAATCGAAGGGGATGGATCCTGAAGAGACTATTCGAAAAAAATTAAACAATCACGGAAAAAGTGGAGCCGTCTATAATGAGGTCTTTGGTCCTACGGCAACTCCGATTGTGCTGTCTGCAGATGTGCCAGTGAATATCCAAAATGAAGATTTTTCGAAAATGATGAGTACGGTGCTCCAACAATTTGATAAACATTATGATCCTGAACAATTTTGTGAGATTCCTTCATATGTGACAATGTCTGAGTTGATCAATGTATATAATGCCTATCAAGAAGGAAAGTCTATGACTGATATCTTGCAAGATGAAGCATATGCTAAAGACGGTGTTCCTCTTGGTCAACGAATGAATGTTCGTACGGCAATAGAATTTGCTAATCGAAAAAAGTATTCTCGAGATAAAATTCAAAAGATAAGTCAAGAATCCTCGGAATCTTCAGATGAATCATTCGAATTAACCCCAGAAAAGATCCAAGATCTCTGTCAGCAACAATTAGATATTTCTCATGAATTGCAAGCATCAACGTTTAATAAAAAACTCAATGCTCATAAGCACTACAAGCCTCCAGTCAACCTGGATCATCCCTCAAAACAGACAACATCTCTTTCAAGGCCTGTCGTTGTTGCTAAAAAGCAAGTTCAAGCAGTGCAAAGACCAAATCCATTAGCACGACCTGAAAAGAAAAATATAATGCCAAAGCCAAAGCTGAAAAAAAGAACATAATAAAGAAGGGAGTATACATTAGTATACTCCCTTTGGGGTAGTTATTTACTATACTGAATGTATAGTGATAGCTTGTTATGGTAGTTGTCCGCTATAGCAATCGCTTGATCGAGTGCTTTTGAGAGATTGTAGGTTGTGCATAGGTGCTCAACTCGCTCTTCTAAGGGATAAAAAATATTTTTATCGGTCCACTCCATAACCGATTGATTTGGAGAATAGCCCGAAGTACCAGAGATTGCCTCATAGTAGGCAGAGACGCTTACAGAGTATTTATGAGTATCTGCACTTTTTGTACTTCCGGTCATTCTTATTATAAGAACCCATATGTCCTTATACGTATATCCTTCGCACAACTCATAACTTGTGCCAACAAGTCGTTGGTAGGTGTAATCTGGTAAATAGACACAAGAGTTTCGATAGTGCTCTGGGATTTCAAAGTTCATAATTCATATTCTGTACTTATTGAGAACGGTGGGTATTATACTATAAAAAGAATAGTCTGTACAGCGGTTAGGGGTATTTGTAATAGATGATTTAACTTTTAATTACAAATAGTTGTCAAAAATAAAATGTATAATATAAGATCTATAAAATAAATAATTTTCGTTATAGTTTATTGACATATTTATATTTATGTAATATGATAAGAATGTGGTTAAAAAACTGCACATACTGTGTATCAATAGAATAAAATGGAAAAAAAGCAAAAAGTGGAATGCAACAAGTCTTCGATTATCGTGACTGATGATCGTACGATAATCAAGAAAAAAAGTATAGTCATCGGAGAGAGAGTCATACGTAAGCCTACGTATGAGGTTCGTCTCAAGAAAACGACTGCTGAATGGACTCTAAGTGGGCAGAGTTTTGATAGTTGTGAAGTCATTCTTTCCAGTCGTTTGGCATCATATATTAAGAATGGAGACGTTATCACTTGGTGGGATGAACCCGCCGATGAGCTTGGAGCAATATTTATACCTTGTAAAGGAAAGCTTATATTTCCTTATAGTAAGTTGCGTATATATCTAAAAGGGTATAAAGAAGGGGGTAAAGATTGTGTTGTAGGTAGGACTCATTTAGATTTAGATATGATCAAATCTCTTGATGAGGTTTGGAAGTATGGAAATCTTTTAGATCCAGTTATGGAGGTTGTTCAAAACAGAATTACTGGAAAAATCTATGTTTGTCCAGAAAAATATGAGCCTGGACCGTTCAATACCTCTTGTTTGATTCAAAGTGGAGGATACCCATATTGTCCTGAGGTACATAACCCTCCAATCGCAAATAATGAATGTATTGTTTGTGAATGGGATAGTTGGTTTATGTCAGGATGGAAAAAAGGATATCTTTACATCTTACGTAAAGATATCCAAGAGGTTGAGGCTAATATACCTAAAATGAGTATTTAAATATATTTACCACCTTGCACATTATACGCAAGGTGGTTTTTATTCGCTTAAGGTAAGAGATAGTATCATTAATAGGTGCTGTTGAGATAAGTGTGATACTGTAGGCTGCTTATATAAATACGATTTAATTGTGATAAGATTTATTGACAAAAATATAAGGTGTGATATACTCTATATCGTTGGTTTCCTTTAGGAGGGAAAAATATGGAAGGATTAATGATCTGGTACGTAACCGTTATATATAGCAATGGGCATTATGCTCATCAAGTATATGGCAGTTTCGATGGAAAAACCTATGGACTTCTGTCCTC
>PXDG01000088.1 GCA_003565105.1 Parcubacteria group bacterium
ACATATCATTGACATACATTGGTATTTCTTGTATTGTATGTATACAATGATTTTTAGTCCTTATCATTGTTAATTTTCATTAGGTTATCTTTTTCCAACAGTATTTGACTGTTGGATTTTTTTGCGAAATGTTTTTTGAAGGTTGGTTTTGTAGTCCGTTATAGATGGTGGGAGCTCTATATAATTAGTTTCAATATAAATGAAAAATATGATATGATGAAAATGAAATAACACAGCAATTGATGACGAATATACAGATAGACAGAAGTATTTACGATCAAGCATCCTTTCAAAAACCCAAATATGCCAGTATTCCCGGGCTGACAGAAGATTTGGTGCGAGAAATTTCGGCTCAAAAGTCAGAACCTGAATGGATGCTTGAGAAGCGTCTCAAAGCTCTAGAATGGTACCAAAAGACACCACTCCCATCTTGGGGTCCCTCGTTAGATGGACTGGATTTATCTAAGATTGTCTATTATGCTCGGCCAGATACTCAGGAGTCTACCTCCTGGGAGGATGTTCCCGCTGAAATTCGTGATACCTTTACTAAACTCGGAATTCCTGAAGCTGAGCACAAGGCTCTAGGTGGGGTCGGAGCGCAGTATGACTCGGATGTTGTCTATCACAATCTCAAAAAAGAGCTGAAGGATAAAGGGGTGATTTTTGAGAATATGGATGTTGCGGTGCAGAAGTATCCTGATTTGGTCCAGAAGTACTTTATGACTCAATGTATCCCGATTAATGATCATAAGTTTATTATGCTTCACGGGGCTGTTTGGAGTGGAGGGACCTTTATTTATGTCCCAAAGGGAGTTCGGGTTGACCTTCCTCTTCAGGCCTACTTTCGGATGAATATCCAAGCAGGAGGACAATTTGAACACACCTTGATTATTGCTGATGAAGGCTCGGAATTACAGTATATTGAGGGCTGTAGTGCTCCACGATTTGAAGCATCAGCGCTCCATGCTGGGGGAGTGGAGATTTTTGTTCATAAGAATGCAAAAGTGAATTATATTAGTATTGAGAATTGGAGCAAGAATACCTATAACCTTAATACTAAACGTGCTCTTGTAGACGAGAATGCTACTATCGAATGGTTGAATGGGAATATGGGGAGTGGAGTGACAATGTTGTATCCGTGTAGTGTTTTACGTGGACGAGGAGCTCACTCGGATAGTTTGGGCATTGCTTTTGCTGGAGATGGGCAGTTTCAAGATACTGGATCAAAAGTTATTCACGTAGCTCCAGATACGACCTCGACTATTACGGCTAAGAGTATCTCCCAGGGCACAGGAATTTCTTCCTATCGTGGGTTGGTGAAGATTTTACCGAAAGCTGAGTATGCTCAGGCAAATGTTCAGTGTGATGCATTACTTCTCAATGACGGAGCCGTTTCTGATACTCATCCGTATATGGATATTTCGTGTGAGACAGCTGAAGTCGGTCACGAAGCCCGCGTTGGACGCGTTGGAGAAGAAGAAGTTTTTTATCTTATGAGTCGAGGAATGTCGGAAGAGTCTGCTCGACGTATGATTGTCAATGGCTTTGTCGAGCCTGTCATTAAAGCTCTCCCACTGGAATATGCGGTAGAGCTGAATAAGCTCATTGAGTTAGAAATTAGTGAATCAGCAACCTAATATGTCAGTATACGCACTTACTTCAGGTCGAGATTATAGTCTCTTTGTCAAAGCTCGTACCCACGAGACAGTGGTTTTAGATGCTGGCTGGTCTGATGAGATTTTGATTCATATTTCTGAGCAGGCTCGGGTTGAGTTGATCGTCCCTCAGGGAGTTTATCAGCATCATATACGAATTATTCAAGAAAAAGTGAGTCGACTAACAATTCAAGAACGAGAGTCCTGGCAAGGAAGTCTGGATTGGGAAATTACCTTGATGGAGCCTTATGCGGTCTGTCATATTTTGACCAGAGTAGCCTGTGCAGACGGAGAGATTCAAGAGCATATTCGCGTGTATCACGAAGCTGAATATACTGAGTCAAGAGTCGATACTCGTGTGGTATTGTACGATATGGCGCGGATTACTCAAGATGTAACCTTGGTTGTTCCTCAAGGACGTACTGGGTGTAAAGCTTTTCAGTCAGCTGACGTAATGAGCTTTTCTTCCCAAGCACGAGGGCATATCATTCCTCGATTAGAGGTTTCTACGGATACTGCTGAGTGCAGCCACGGAGCCCGAGTTCGAACGATTACGGATAGAGATGTCTTTTACTTGATGAGTCGGGGGATAGATTTTGAACGGGGAAAGCAGTTGATTTTGGAGGGGTTTTTGGATATAGAAAATAAAAGTTAGTATGAGAGATGTGAGTCTTTCATATATGATATACTTAAAGTATTAGTTTCTTTTTTTATGATATCAGATATACGAAAACATTTCCCCCAATACCTCTATAATCCCGACCTCTGTTATCTTGATTCAGCGGCGTCTTCTCTTACTCCTCAATGTGTTTTAGATGCGATGAATCAGTATTATATCGAATATCGAGCCAATGTACATCGAGGGTTATATATTGAATCAATGCGAGCTACAGATGAGTATCAACGTGCTCGTGAAGACGTTGCTCAGTTTATTGGATCAGCTTTTTCTGATGAAGTTATTTTTACCAGAGGTGCTACAGATGGGCTGAATATGATTGCAGAAATACTTGAAGATACTCTTGTAGTTGGTCAGAGTATTGTGACTACTGTAGCGGAGCATCATAGTAATTTTTTGCCCTGGCAGCAACTTTCTCAACGAAAAGAGATGGATTTGCGCATAGTAGAATTATCAAATGGAGTCATTCAGCCTGAAGATGTGGTAGCTGCGATTGATGAGACGACACAAATCGTGGCAGTCTCTCAGATTTCTAATGTCTTGGGAAATGTACTTGATTTGAGTCTGATTCGTCAGCGAGCGGAGGAGGTTGGAGCTGTACTTGTAGTCGATGGATGTCAAGCAGTAGCTCATCTTCCCGTGGATGTAAAAGGTTTAGGAGCGGACTTCTATGTCTTTTCGGGACACAAAATGTACGGACCGACTGGGATTGGTGTGGTATATGGGCGGCGAGAAATTTTGGAGAAGCTAACTCCTCGACGTGTGGGGGGAGGAATGGTTTTGCAAGTCTCAAAAAATAGCTTTGAGCCAGCCTCCCTACCTGAGCGGTTTGAGCCAGGAACTCCTCCGATTGCAGAGGCTATTGGATTGGCAGCTGCGATAAAGTTCTTGCATTCGGTTGGGATCCATAGGGTAGTAGATGAGCAGCAGATACTTGTCGACTATATGTATGCCAAACTCGCGGAACGTCCCTGGATAACCTTACTCGGATCACAGCAGATGAATCATTCCTCTCGTATTGGATGTTTTTCTTTGATTATTCCAGAAATTCATTCGGGAGATGTTACTCAAGTTCTGACTTCCTATGAGATTGCTGTTAGGGGAGGGCATCATTGTGCAGAAATCTTATCTCAAAGTTTGGGAGTTGAGGGGAGTACTCGGTTGAGTTTGGGGATGTATACATCTTTTACAGATCTTGATCGAGCTTTTGCTGCTTTAGATGAAATGTATCAATTATTGAAATAATACAGATAATATGGGATTACTTGAAATGAATGATCTGACTATTCAGATAGAAGAGACCACGATTGTACAGAGTTTTTCCGCGTCACTAGGAGCGGGAGAAACCTTATATTTGATGGGACCAAATGGAAGTGGAAAGAGTTCAACAGCTCTAGCTTTAATGGGGTATCCTGGTTACAAGGCTACGGGACAGGTTCTTTTAGAAGGTCACAATCTTTTGGATCTTTCTCCTGATAAACGAGCACAGGCAGGTTTGTTCTTATCTCTCCAACATCCTCCTGTAGTGAAAGGGGTGACCGTGATGACGTTGTTAAAGAATGCCTATCAAGCTCTCGGAGGTTCTGGATCAATTTTGGATTTTCAGAAAACGCTTTTTTCGGAATCTGATAGGTTGGGGGTCTCCCGTGATTTTTTGAGACGAAATGTCAATGATGGTTTTTCTGGAGGAGAAAAGAAACGATTAGAACTATTGCAGTTAGCAGTGCTTCAGCCGAAAGTAGCCATCTTAGATGAACCAGATTCTGGATTGGATGTGGATGGGATTCAATTACTCGCCACAGAATTAGCGAGGCTTCAGAAAGAATGTGGAATGTCATTCATTGTGATTACTCACTACAATCATTTATTGCCGGCACTTC
>PXDG01000023.1 GCA_003565105.1 Parcubacteria group bacterium
AAAATCCAGCCATGGCTTGCGAGGCTTTCATCAGCTGCTCTTGGTAGATCATAATCCCGTAGGTGGGCTTGAGGATCTCTTCGAGGCTTGAGTGGAGGTATTTGACTTCTTCTTTGCCGTGTTTTCGGGCGATGTAGGTTGGGATAAGCTCCATCGGTCCAGGACGATACAGGGACACCATAGCGATGAGGTCATTGAACTCAGAGGGCTTGAGTCCCATCAAGGCTTTTTTCATTCCTTGAGATTCAAACTGGAAAACTCCCGTGGTTTGTCCTTTTTGGAACAAAACGTAGGCTTCTTTATCATCGAGAGGCAGACGTGACATATCTATCTCTTTGCGATAGTGGTCTTTGATCAGCAAGAGGGTTGATTCGATGATGGAGAGGTTGGCTAGTCCCAAGAAGTCCATTTTGAGCAGTCCCAGATCTTCGATGGCGTGCATTTCGTACTGGGTGGTGATGCTGGTTTTTCCGCCAGATTCTGAAATTTGGAGTGGGGTGTAGGCGGTCAGCTCTTGTTTGGTAATCACGACGGCACAGGCGTGAGTGGAGGTGTGGCGAATGGATCCTTCGAGGATTTGAGCGGTGTCGATGAGGGTTTGGACTTTTTCTTCTTGGTCGTAGCGAGCTTTGAGCTCGGGATTGGCATCCAGTGATTTGGCGATGGTCTTTTCTTCGATCAGTTTGGAAATGGAGTCACACAAGGTGTAGGAGTAGCCTAAGGCTCGTCCTGTGTCTCGGACGGAGGCTTTGGCAGCCATTGTTCCAAAGGTACAGATCTGAGCTACGTGGTCTTGTCCATATTTTTGGGCGACATATTTGAGTACTAGGTCTCGTTTATTATCTTGAAAGTCGATGTCAATATCTGGCATTGAGACTCGGGCGGGGTTGAGGAATCGCTCAAACAGGAGTTCGAAATATATTGGATCAAGGTCGGTAATCTCTACCAGATAAGCCACGAGGCTTCCAGCTGCACTTCCTCGGCCTGGTCCGACTAAGATGTTGTTATTTTTGGCCCAAGTAATGAAATCTCCGACGATCAAGAAGTAGGAGGGATATCCTGAATCTTTGATGACTTGGAGTTCGTAGTCCATCCGTTCTCGGAGCCCTTCGGGTTCTCCATCGGGATATCGTTTGGGGATACCTTGTTCACAGAGGTATCGGAGGTATTCATCATCCGTTTGAGTGGTCCCATCTGCTTTGGTGGGTACGTCAAAGGAGGGGAGTTGGATTTGATTTAACGGAATTTCGACTGAGCAGGATTCGGCGATGGTGACGGTGTTGTGGATAGCTTCTGCAGGAAATCCCGCTTCTTGGGAAAGCCGGATCATTTCCTCTGGTGTTTTTAGGGAATAGTCTTCTCCCATCACAGAGTATCGCTCGGGATTTAAGAGGGTGGTTTTTTGTTTGATAGCCAGCATTATATCGTGTGCCTGGGCTTTGTCGGGAGTGGTATAATGGCTATTTGCTCCTACTACCAGTGGGATAGAATGGGTCTGGGCAAAGTCCATCAGAAGGTGATTAGCTTGGACTTGATCTGGGGTGTTGAGGAGAGGGACGAGCTCTAGATAAAAGTCTTTGCCAAAAGTGTCCGTATACCATTGGAGTGATTCTTGGGCAGCTTCGGGGTTGTTTTGGAGGAGTTGTTGGGCTATTTCTCCACGAAAGTCTCCTGATAAGGCAATCAGACCTTCGGCATGGGTCTGGATAGTTTCATAATCTAGCTTTGGAGTTGGCATATATCCTTCTACCCGAGCTTGAGAGGCGAGTTGGATGAGGTTTTTATAGCCAGTGAAATCTTTGGCTAGTAAGACCAATGGATAGCGAACGGTATTGACCAGGGCTGGATTAGTGAGTCCTTTGGGATCGATCCAGACTTCCATTCCCATAATGGGTTTGAGACCTGCCTTAGTGGCTTTTTCATAAAACTCAATCCCAGCATACATATTGAGGGTGTCGGTAATTGCAATCGAGTTCATACCGAGCTCTTTGGTCCGATCAAGAATATCTCCAATGGATCCAATTGCCTCAAGGATACTAAAGTGAGAATGAACGTGAAGGTGAACGAAATCTGCCATACAAAAAAAGGAATATTAGCGTTTTGATATATATTTAGTATAGCATAGATTGAGGTCGTACGTAGTTGAGTCGCTGCTATTCTACGCTGTCATTTCTTGGTGAATATTATATTTTTTACCACTTGTTTTGCTCAAGGGGATGGTTATTTAAGTAATAGGATGAAAAACATCGTGGAAAGTAGATGGGAGAAAAGAGAAGAAGGAGTGAGAACATTGCAAAGAGAGTCTCTTATTATGTTGTATTAAATCCTTGAGACTCCCTATCACAAGTGGCATATTTATCTTAAATTCCATACATTTTTAATAATTTATGGAACGCAACTCCATAAATTTGCAATAATTTATGGAGTTTGGTATAGTAAAGGTATCTAAATACGTGTTATGATACACCGTTACTTATCTATTCAAGACAATCTCAATCCAGGAAAGGTTTTGATTATCTATGGAGCACGACAAGTAGGAAAGACTACTTTGGTCAAGAAATTCCTTTCCGAGACACCTCTCAAGTATCGGTATGATACGGGAGATAATTTTCAAGTGGCTGAACAATTATCTCAATGTACCTATCAGTCAACCAAAGATCATGTTGCTCATTACGAGCTCATAGTCATTGATGAAGCACAAAAGATCCCTAATATTGGGAATGCTCTTAAACTGATGGTGGATATGAATCCTGAGGTCTGTATCATTGCTACAGGTTCATCATCTTTTGACTTAGCTCATATGACAGATGAATCTCTGACGGGAAGGAAGAAGGTTTTGCACCTGTATCCTATTTCCCAGCTTGAGTTGTCTCAGAAGTACGCTCCTTCAGAGTTGAAGAATACTTTGGAGAATTATCTCATATATGGGGCTTATCCAGAAGTAGTAATGGAAGAGGTTCGTCAACAAAAAATCGAGCAAATTCGAGAGATTACCTATTCGTATCTGATTAAAGATATTCTTGAATTCGATCGGATCCGCAATTCAGACAAAATATACAAGCTTTTGCAATTACTGGCTTTTCAGATTGGCTCAGAGGTATCAGCTAATGAACTTTCAAGAAGTCTTGGGCTTGATGTCAAAACCATTCAGCGGTATCTCGATTTACTGGAAAAGTCGTATGTTGTTTTTTCATTGAGTGCTTATTCAGGAAATCCTCGGAAAGAAATATCTAAAAGCTCGAAGTATTATTTCTACGATTTGGGAATTCGAAACGCTTTGATCAATAATTTCAACCTATTAAATCAAAGAAATGATATTGGAGCTGTGTGGGAGAACTTTTTGATTAGTGAGCGAATAAAGAAGGATGCATATGTGAAGAATTACAAGAACTATTATTTTTGGAGGACGTACACTCAAAAAGAACTTGATCTTGTTGAAGAGTATGAAGGAAACATCTTTGGATATGAGTTTAAATTTACTCCTCAACAGACGTTTCCTCCTCAAATATGGACAGATTCCTACCCTGAAGCAAGCTATACCGAGATCCACAAAGAGAATTATATGGATTTTATAACAAATACGAGGGAATAATTGGAAAGGAATAGTCTTTCTCAATTCAGCGAAATTTTAGCACAAAGAGACTCTAATACAGAAATTTATATAAAAAACTGTATTATAATACAGAAATTCACATGAAAATTTGTATTAGAGATAAAAATCATTTAATCCTGATATCTCTTCAAAAGTCAGCCAAGTAATTAGTGCCGTATCTCTCTTTGTAAACGGTTATATATTTTGAGGATTGAATAGGAAAGAGCCTGAGAGGTTGTTTTTTTGTTGGGAATGAAATGGTTTTTGGGGTATAATGGGGATAATTAAGCTAATAGTTTCGTATGAGAAGATTGCAATCAATAAAAATCAGTAATTGCTTCGGGTTTCCTCAAGAATCAAAGAAAATCGACTTTAATAAACAGGATATGTATACATGTATTGGACTGAATAGTTCGGGTAAAACTTCTCTGCTCAATGCTATTCACTTTCTTTTAGAAACAGAAATCAAGGATCTGGATGTTCAAAGGATTAAAAATTTCAGAGATAAATCAATAGCTGGATATGTTGAAGGAGTTTTTTTAATTGAAGCTGATGATTTAATGGTGAGTGCACACATTCTTTCTGGATGTATTGTT
>PXDG01000180.1 GCA_003565105.1 Parcubacteria group bacterium
ACCTGGATAACTGCTTTCTTCTATTAAATATTGTGTAAATGCTTGAGATATTGTATTTAATTCCGATTGTACAGATGCTTTTCTTACTTGAACTAACTGTCTCTGTGGATTTATCGCCACAATCACTATAGCTGCTAAAGTTCCGATAGCTGCAATAACTAACAAAATTTCTAAGAGAGTGAAGGCTGATTTCTTATTTTGATGATTATTTTTCATACTATATTCTACTTATCTATGCTATGACAGTATCCCCTCAGGTGATTGTTTAAATAAACTAACTGGACTCAATCTATTTTATTCATTACTTTGAAGTGCATCTTCTAGTATCTGACGAGCAATCTGTGGATTAGCACTTCCTTTCGTTTGCTTCATCACTTGTCCAACTAAGAACTGTATTGCATTCAGATTTCCTCCACGATAATTCTCTACAACTTCAAAGTTCTGGGAAATCACGTCTTGCACTACCTTTAATAAAGCATCTGTATCATTCACTTGACGTAACCCTTGAGAATCGATAATTTCACTTGGATCACCACCTGTCTCTACCATAGTTGCCAGTACTGTTTGAGCTGCGGATGAAGAAATTTCTCCTGAACCTACAATCGTGATAAATTCTGCATAATTCTCAGCTGTAATTGAAGGAGTTTCAAACGATATATTTTTATCGGCGAACAATCTAAGTAACTCAGTTAACAAATAATTGGTAGTTAATTTTCGTAATTTACGATATCCTGAATCAATAGCTGGTTCAAATATTTCAGGATTCTTGGAACGATACCATTCAAGAAGTTCTGAAAGTGTTGCTTCATAATAATGAGCTACTGCTTTTTCTCTAACTAAGGCATACACTTGTTGTTCAGTAAGTCCATACTCTTCCATAAAACGCTTTCTCTTTGCTAGTGGGAGTTCTGAAATTCCTTGGGATGCTTCAGCTTGAATTTCAGAGGTTTCAAATGGAGGAATGTCAGGTTCGATAAAATATCGATAATCATGTGCATTTTCTTTTTTTCGTTGGGCAAAGGTCTTACCTTTCACATCATCCCAGCCTCGAGTTTCTTGAATTACAGACTCACCAGACTGAATAACTTGAGTTTGTCTGAGTATTTCATAAGTAATGCAGTTTTCAACTGCACGGAATGAATTTAAATTTTTAATCTCAACTTTAGTTCCAAAAGATTCAGTGCCTTTTGGCCGAAGAGAAATATTCACTTCACATCGCATCTGCCCACGTTCCATATCTGCATCAGATATATCAAGGTACCGTAAAATCATTTGAAGTTCTTCACAAAAAGTTCGAGCCTCTTCTGCTGTTCTAATATCTGGTTCGGTAACAAGCTCCATTAAAGGGATTCCTGCTCGATTATAATCTACTAAACTTTTTGTAGTACCTGCAGTGTGCGAAAGTTTCCCTGTATCCTCCTCCATATGAATCCGAGTAATACGGATATTTTTTTGACGTTCAGCAGTTTGGATCTCTAATCGTCCCCCATAACACAGAGGCCTCTCATATTGAGTAATTTGATATCCTTTTGGAAGGTCTGGATAAAAATAACTTTTTCTCTCAAACCAAGTATAATCTGCTATTGAGCACTCAAGAGCTTTTCCAAAACGGGCCAATTTGACCAAAGCTTCTCTATTTGGGACTGGTAATGTACCTGGCTGAGCAGTACAAATTGGACAAATATTAGTGTTCGGGATGGTTTCTAGTCCTAAATCATTTTTACAACTACAAAACATCTTGGATTGTGTTTTTGATTCAACGTGGACTTCCATCCCAATGACTGCTTCAAATTCTTGACTCATAATTGGTTATCTAGATTTGTTATTCTACCATCTATTGTACCAAATCTCCTTGAGAATGACTACCCTTAACAGACTCTGTTATAATTTGGTTTACTTCAGAGCAGGCTTGATGTACATCATCTTGGCTTGGATATGAATAACGAAAGGCTCCTAGATGCATTTCTCCATCCAATTTACTCTGAATCTTGCTCATAAGCTCCGAATCCTTTGTAATGAGGACTCCTTGTTTTACTGAGGATGATTCAATCATAATATGCAATATGCCTTGCTGGGTTTGAGTCAAAGATTGAATTTCCCTTATAATTTGATAGATATCAGCATTTGTTGTTCCTGTTTTTTCAAAATCATGACTATATAACTTCGAGAAAGAAAGTTTTATCGTATCTGATATTTGAATATCCTCAACGTGGGAGAGTACACGTCCTAACAGCTTTGTTTGTTCAAGACTTCTACTAGAATGAACCTCTGCTATATCATCCTTACTCAATTTAAGATATTCTGGAGATATTTCTGCTCCTCTTTCCATTAATTCTGCGACGACTAAGTGAGTCCGAGGGCTTGTTTTCTTTGAAGTAAATTGTTTTGTCTCATATTCGAGACCACTTCTCAACTGATTCAATATTTTACGAGAAAAATAGGGCTGATACGACTCTTTCATCATCATAAATATCATCTCTGATATTCCAGATATGTGAGCTTCTATCCACGAAATATCTGTATACGGATTTATTAAAGGAGCAGTAGAAAAGGATATGATGTCTACGTGCTCTATTAATTCACTTACTTGAGATGAATAAGCGTCTTTAGGGTCGCTTAAAACATTAAGAGTAAGAATCAAATCATATCTAAAAGTACCCGTTTGAATAGAAACTGCCTCGGCAGGAATACGGAACTCATCAGGAGTAAGAAAAATTTGAAGGGTATCTAGAGTTTGATTGTAGCGCAACTCTTTAATCGGATGTTTCTGTGTATTTACTTCAATAATGGTATCACCTATTATATGATCTTGATCCTGAAATAAGGCATTCTTTTCTTGAAACTCTCGAGGGAGTTCCCCATTACTAGGCATTAAAATATAAGCTTCTTTACCTAATGATTCTAACAAATAGACAAAGGATACTGAAGCATATAACTCTTCTCTCCAAGACCCAAGAGGAAGTATAATAAGAACTCTCTGTGATTGTTTGACTTTTTCTTGAATGACTCTTCGAATTTCAAACGACATAAAGATACAAATATAACTGATATATTATATTTAGTATACTCTGTTTCTTATTTTTCGTCTATAGATATAAGATGAGCGTACGATTATAGAATATATAATTAAACCATATTATTCTATTTGAACGATTCTATTTGATGAATTTGATTTATATGTAGTGAAATCCCCTCCCGCCAGAATTTTACCATTATTTCTTATAAATGTCACATACACTCTATCATCAAATCCCACACCGAAATCAAAGCTACTGTCTTGACTACCATTAGTATTTAAGCGTATGATTCTATTCGCAGAACTACCATCAAATGAAGAAAATATTCCACCAACAACAATTTTATCATCTTCCTGAACAGATATTGACATAACTCTATCATTAAAGCTTCCCCCTACATCAAATGAACTATCAATACTTCCATTACTATTGAGTTGTACCAGCCTACTATGCGAAGCACCATTATATTGAGAAAACTGTCCTCCAACGATTATTTTTCCATCATTTTTTTGTTTAACAGAATACGTAAGGTTATCAAATCCGCTACCAATATCAAATGTAGTATCTCTTGACCCGTCTGAATTCAACCGAATTATATAATTTGCAGATACACCTTGATAAGTAGAAAAATCTCCTCCCACTAGAATTTTACCATCATCTTGAATGTCAACTGATCTCACTCGACCATTAAACCCAGATCCAACATCAAAGCTGACATCCCTACTTCCATCTGGATTTAATCGAATCACCCTGTTTGAAGAAGTGCCATTATAGTTAGAAAAATCTCCACCTGCGACAATCCTACCATCATCTTGTATCACTAAATCATATATGAAGTTATTTAATCCACTCCCAACATCAAAGCTAGTGTCTCTACTCCCATCTGGATTTAATCGAATCACCCTGTTTGAAGAAGTGCCATTATACGATGTAAACATTCCTCCTGCAACTATTCTGCCATCACTTTGGACAGCAATTTTATATACTCTATTATTAAATCCTGTTCCAGTATCAAAACTCAAATCAGGACTTCCATCCTCATTTATGCGAATTAAATGATTGAAATTAGATCCTTGATATAAAGTAAAATCTCCTCCCACTAAAACTTTATCATCATTCTGAGTAGCCACAGTATACACTCTATTATTAAACCCCGTACCTACATCAAAGCTACTATCAATCTCTCCTGAGGCGTATGTAATAGGAGAAGGAGTTGGTATATCATCTGTATAGGCAAGCTCTCTCCACTCACCCTCCGAAAAGACTTCTAACCGAAATGTTTCTGTATTATACCGAATCATACCATTGGCTCCTGTCGGCCGTTCTGCTATTGTTCCCCGAGGTAACCGAATAGCATCCGTAGCTGTTATATCTAAAGAAACTTGAGGGCTACTATTTCCTATTCCAATCCTCCCATTCTCATCAATTTGAAGTCTTTCAACTCCTCCTGTATACAGAGATAACTCTCCTGCTCCACTATCATTAATACCTGCCCCACTACTTCCCAGAGCCAATCGTAATGTTCCTGGACTTGCTGTTCCTATTCCCACATTTCCTCCTCCACTTGGAGTTTCAAATATTAAGTTCCCTATCTCATCGATGGATACGGTGTTTTCATTTCCTGCTCCATCTGCTACCAGTTGCCGTGCTGATATTGCTGAAAACGTTGATCCAATCCTTCTTCGAGGAGCAAACACTTCATCAAAAGTTTCTGGACTATCTATATTGGTTCCTAACTGTAACTCTAAATAGAGACTGCTATTATTGATGACTTCTCTGAGTAGTGGATTACATTCTCCTAGCATTACCTCTATTTTTCCATCAATAATTTCAACAGGTTCACATAAAAATCCATTTTCTGAGGTGTAATCTTCTTGACCATTTCTAATCTCTTCATAAATAGCTGTTCCTCCAAACTCTTCCTGATAAAGAAGTATTCGTATGTTGTACACACCTTCTTCTATCAAATCACCATTTGTATCAGATACAACAGCACTATAGGGTATGGTGTTATTTACTCCTCCAGGAGCACCATAAGCCACTCCGAAAACACTTATTAATCCAACAAATATTCCAATATATATTATATTTTTCACTATATTCAATACTTGCATATCATAATTTTTATATCCTTCTATATTTAACTATTCTTTCTTTTATTATACCAAACTCTTTGCATTTTGTACAAGGGTTATATATCCCCATTGAACAAGTCTTCTATAAACCTTTTTTGACCAGTCTTATTATCTTTCTGATACTCACTTATATCAGGGAAGTCGAGTGACATTATTTTATGATATACAATATTCATTAATTGAGTACACACCTCTTGTTCTTCTAGTGTTATATTCATTGATAATGAAATAAATGATTCGTTTTGTGGCTCAAGAAAGTCAATCCTTCCTTCAATGGTAGATAGATTCTCGATTAATCCAGCTTGTTTCACCATCAAAGCATAAAATATCAATTGCCGACGATATCCATCTAATTTATCTTGTTTATTACTATCCTTCCAATTCTGGAGAGGATCTGCTGTCTTAAAGTCAACGACTGTTAAAGCTCCTTGTTCTGGAAACAATTCAATACGATCAATAGCACCAGTTACTGGAACCTGATCCACCATCATATGGAACTTCCCAAAAGAATATTCTGAATGATGCTGGGTATAAAACTCAGCACTCTTTTGTTGTAGAAAAAGAGGTAATATATTTTGAATTTTATCCATCATTCGTAAATGGTCCATGGGTGATAACCGATCTTTACGAAGCCGTTCTTCAAACAACTCTAATAACTGTGCCTCTTCAGGAATAACACGACCTTCCTGAACTCTCTGAGAAATAGTTTGAATAATCTTATGAAAAGCATTTCCATAAGCTGCTTTTGGAGAACTCATCCGTGGCATACGTAGAATATATTGCTCTAATACACTCATAGGACCTCCATACCTTACATCTAAAAAAGCATTGAAATGACTTGGTGCCATACGATACTCCATTAAGGCTGACTCTAAAAAACGATGTTCCGCCGTCGAGAATGTTAAGCCAGTGTCAATATCCCAAGCTTGTTGAATATTTTCTGAGATTCTTTGCCCTTCTATTTGCTGTGATGGAAGAAAATCGAGGTACCCCAAGGCTTTTACTTCTTTTCCTTTTTCATCCCAGGTATGACTCACTAAGTAGAGATTTTGTTTCGCTCGTGTTAAGGCCACAAAAAACAATCTCAAATGATCGTCTAAGTTCTCTTTCTGTGGCTGAATAGGCAGATTAGTGGAAAAGCTAATAGTATCTGTTCGCCCTTTACTCGCCCATCCTTTTTGGGATACATTCAAGAGAAATACCGTTCGAAATTCTAGTCCTTTGGATTTATGCGCAGTCATACACTGAACTCCGTATCGGCCACTACGAAAAGGATCTACTGAGTGTATACCGCCTCCAATTGCATACATATCCACAACCCGTAACGCTTCATTCAATAAGATGATAGCATATGATCGATACTCCTTAATAGTCTTTATAAACTGCCTGAGAGTAGCTAACCTACTAATATACTCTATGGATCCTTGACTTAATTCATCGTGGCCAAAATAATAAGCTTTGTAGGGAGTCATCAATCCATCCACGGCACCTTCTTTCTCTCCAATTAGAGAATATAATATGCGCTCCATAGGTTCACTCAGAGCTGCAACTGCTAACTCCTGAAAAATACGTGCTATTGTCGGTAAAGAGGGGTGTGATGAAGACTTCATTCGCTCGATCCATGAACCAGTACTCCGTCCATTGTGATGAAAAAACTCCCAGATATCTAATCGGGATATCCCCCAGAATGGGTACGAAATAATTTCTGGTAAAAGGTCATCCCGTGGCGATCCCCCTGGACGGAGCGAATCTATGTATCTCGCCATTGTTACTAACTGATGAATATGGGTTTGTTGAAGTACATCTTGAGCTTTATCATATTCGACGGGTATATCTCGTGCGATAAGGTAGGGAATACAGTCTTGAAGCCATTGATGCTTTTTAGAAATGATAGCTATTTCTTGCGGCTCGTGCCCAGTATCTATAAGTTCTTGAATTTTTTGAGCTATCCAACTATATTCTTCTTCTACACTGTGCACCTGACCAAGAATAATATCTCCTGCTGCTACATCTCCTGCTGCTATAAGATTTTTGTTAATATCTTCAAGAACATTCTCCAGTCTATCTTGACCTTGAGTAATTAACTGCCTCGCTGTATCAAGCACAGTTTGGTGTGAACGATAATTATGAATCAAGGTGACAAACTGAGTCCCTGGGAAATGCTTACTAAAATGAATAATATTAGATACCTCCGCACCCTGAAACCGATAAATTCCCTGATCATCATCTCCTACCGCTAAAATATTTGGACAATCAATATCACGAGTCAATTGATAGAGCATCTGCATCTGAGCATCATTCGTATCTTGGAATTCATCAACGAGAAGATACTGATAGGTATTCTGAATAACACTCCGTAAAGAAGCATTTTGTTTCAATTCTTGTACCGCAAACACAATCATATCAGAGAAATCAAATAATCCACGCTGTTCAAGCTCCTGCTGATACTGCTGATACACATCAGCTAAATATCCAAGCTTTTGTGTCTTTCGAGTCTCTTTTAAGCGCCGGTTTCCTTGTGTATCTTTTTCAAAATAGGAAGTTTTAAACGTACTTAAGGGGGTTGCTTTTTGCATTTCTTCACATTCATTTAATCGAGTTTGAATGATCTGAATATATTGGGAAGTGAGACTTGGGAAGTAATCATGTACACTTTTTTGATCTTGGGTCAAAATATCTGCGAGAACTTGTTCCCATTGCTTCCACCCTTCTTTTTTTCGTAAAGACAGGTGGGAAGCTTCAACTAGAATAGGTTCTAGATATTGTAATTCTTTACGATTTCTTTCCAAAATCTGATGCAGTTCTTCTGGTGGTAACCCTGCTTTTTTTAAATGTCCCATAGCAGTTTTAATGTCTGACAACTGACTATACTCACCCGCTCTCATTGTCCGTAAAGGGTTATCATATGTTAGGCCATCAAGAATTTCTGTTAATATTTCATTTGTTTCAATGGGATCAATGAGTGTCAAATCTCTATATTGCGGGACATATTCTCCATACTGTTGAATAATTTCTGCCCCAAAACTATGGAACGTGTAAATACCTACTCGATATGCATCGGCTCCAATAAACCTCCTCAATCTCTCACGCATATTTTCAGATGCCGCATCAGTAAATGTCAAACATAAAATATTTTCTGGAAGAATATCTTTTTGATTCAAAATATTCACCACACGCAAAGCTAATAGCTGAGTCTTTCCAGAACCAGGACCAGCCACAACTAAAACAGGCCCATCAATAGTATCTACCGCTTTTTTTTGCTGTTGATTAAGTTTATTATATTCTGTCTCAAATGAAGAATGTATCATATACTACGGTTATCTTACTTTTTATTATACGCTATTTTGTATCAAAAAACCAAAAGAAGGATGTAACTCCTTCTTTTGGCTTGAGTTCTATAGTATTATTTTACCACTCAAGTGCACCTCCTGTTTGATACTCAATCACTCGGGTCTCAAAGAAATTCTTTTCTTTTGCAATATCTACTGCTTCGGACATCCATGGGAAGGGATTTTCGGTGCCATAGACTATAGGAAGTCCTACTCGTTGCAGACGTCTATCGGCTATATATTCAATATACTGACGAAATCCATCTTGTGAAATCCCCATAATTCCTCGAGGAAAACACGTAGTGGCAAAGGTATATTCAAGATCTACCGCTTCTTTAATCAAATTTGTAATTCGATCTTGAAATTCAGGAGTCCATAATTCTGGTTGCTCTTCTTTGATAGTCTCAATTAAGTCGGCTCCAAAATTAAGGTGATTTGACTCATCTCTCATAATATATTGAATTTGTTCTGCTGAACCAACCATCTTTCCCTGTCTCTGAAATCCAAAGATAACCGCAAAAGCACTATAGAAAAATATTCCTTCCATAATCAAAGAGAAGACACATAGGTTTTCTAAGAACTTCTGATCTGATTCAAAGTCTCCTGTTTTAAAGTTTGGATCAAAAATACCTTCATTAAAACTTAAAATAAAGGATGCCTTATTATAAATCGATTCTATCTCCCGATACATATTGAATATACTCCCGCCATCTAACCCAAGTGACTCTACAATATATTGATAGGCGTGGGTATGAATTGCTTCCTCATAGGCTTGTCTAAGTAAATACATTCGGACTTCTGGAGAGGTAATATGCCGATACGTAGCCAAGACAATATTATTTGCGGCTAAAGAGTCTGCGGTAGTAAAGAATCCAAGGACTACCTGAAATGCGTGGCGTTCATCTTCAGTAAGCACTGAGTTAGAACGCCACTGCTCTACATCTTTTTGCATTCCTATTTCTGTTGGTAACCAATGATTAGTGTTTCCCATATTATAAGCATCCCAAGCAAAGGTGTGTTTCATTGGATGCAATTGAACAACATCAGCGTCTTTCCCATTAATAATACGACGGTCATTCACATTTGTACGTTTGGTAGTAAATTCAATAGGCATAATGGTATCTTTATATGTTCTCTTACTATATGGATGTATTAGCCACTACAGGACTCACATATTTGACCTTCTGCAATGGAAATAATATTATTCTTCGGAGTATATCCACTCGACATTACTATCTCTCCATTTACGTGAGTTACCATTGGACTGAGAATCTCTGATTCATTTGAGACAGCTTTATTCGACTGAATATCTGATTGAGGAGCTGATTTTTTTTGTAATTGCTGGGCTGGAGATTTTTTAAAGTCACGCGTGTGGGTTTTACCAAATTGAGAAAGATCAACGGTTGATTTTTCTACCTGAGAAATACCAAGAGTTCTCAGATAATAAGTGGTTTTAATACCCATTTCCCAAGCATAGGTATAAATATCTGAAATATCTTTTCCAGAAACACCCTTATAGAAAATATTCAGTGATTGGCTTTGATCAATCCATTTTGAACGATAAGCAGCAGCTTTAATTAGCCACCTTCCATCAATATCAAACACTTCTTGATACTTCAACTTAAGACTTTCAGGAATTTCAGGAATTTGAGAAATATTCCCATCAAAATACTTAAGCTTTTCTACCATTTCACGGTTCCAAAGGCCAAGTTTTTTAAGATCTTCAATGAGATAATCATTGACCACGACGAAATCTCCTCCTTGATTAGCTTTTACATACAAATTCTTATAGATAGGTTCTACAGCTGGAATTGTCCCCCCAATATTGGCTGTCGTTGCGGTAGGAGCAATAGCCATCGTATTTGAATTCCTCATTCCAAATTGTTTGATATGAGTGCGAACAGGAGTCCAATCCATTCGAGAAATACGATCTACTGGGATAGAGGCGCCCCGTTCTTTTTCTAAAAGATCAAGAGTATCTATCGGAAGGAGCCCTCTGTCCCACTTGGATCCAGGATAAGTCTGATATGCACCACGTTCTTTGGCCAACTTACTTGAAGCATAAATTGCTTGGTAAGCAATGACCTCCATCATTTCATCAGAAAAATCAACTCCTTCTTCACTATCAAATCGAATATCTAATTGATACATTAAATCGTGTAACCCTGAGATACCAAGACCTACAGGTCGATGCCTCATATTAGCTACTTTGCCTTCAGATGTTGGATAAAAATTAATATCAATAACATTATCCAACATTCGCATTGCAGTGGGAACAACTCGAGCAACTAACTCACGATCAAATTGACCATTTTTACAGTAATATTTCAAGTGAAGAGATCCCAAATTACAGACAGCAGTTTCTTCTGCTGAATTATTTAATGTAATCTCTGTACACAAATTTGAATTATGAATAACTCCAACATGATCTTGTGGCGATCGAACATTACAAGCATCCTTAAACGTCATCCAAGGATGCCCTGTTTCAAAGAGCATACTAACCATTTTTTTCCAAAGATCTTTGGCCTTCACTACTTTGAAGAGCTTAATATTTCCCTGTTGAGCCTTCTTTTCATATTCTTCATATTTTCTTCGGAACTCTTGTCCAAAAATATGATGGAGATCTGGAGTCTCGTCTGGAGAAAAGAGTGTCCAATCTGCATCCGCTTGAACACGCTGCATAAAGAGGTCTGGAATCCAATTCGCAGTGTTCATATCGTGGGTTCTCCGACGCTCATCACCAGTATTTTTACGGAGTTCAAGAAAATCATCTAAATCTAAATGCCACGTCTCAAGATAGACAACCGCTGCTCCACGGCGCTTACCACTTCGATTAATTGCAGCAGTCGTATCATTGGCTACTTTCAAAAATGGGACAATCCCTTGACTTTCCACTCCAGTACCTTTAATCAAAGCTCCTGTGGCGCGTAAGTTCGTCCAATCTGTCCCGATACCTCCTGACCACTTACTCATTTGTGCATTATCTCCCATTACCTTAAAGATATGCGTAAGATCATCTTCTACAGTATTGAGATAACACGAGGAAAGCTGGGGAGTATTTGTTCCTGAATGAAACAACGTAGGAGTAGATGGGATATAATACAATGGAGACATTATTTCATAAAACTCTAATGCATACCGCTCTCGATCTTCTGGTTTTTCAGCTAGTGCCACTCCCATCGCAACCCGCATCCAAAAAGCTTGTGGAGTTTCAAACATTCGCTTAGAAACAGGATCGGTAATAAAGTAACGATCATACAAGGTTTGAATCCCTAAGAATTTAAACACTTTATCCCGCTCTGGTTTAAGATGAGAAGCAAGCCATTCTAAATTATAATCTTTCATTTCTGAAGCCAAAAGCCCCATCTCTACCGCATCGTTAATGTTCTGAACAAATGTAGATCGGTACTGCTCCTCAAAGGTCTCATAATTGAGCTCAGGGCCAATAACACGCCGATATTGAACATTCAAAAGAAGGTTGGCAGCTAAGTAAGAATAATCTGGATCCCGTTCAATATAGGATCGAGCAACCATCACCATCACCTTAGAGAGTTCTTTCGTGGTAATTCTATCGTATACGCTATTGAGAGTAGCTTGAACCATACTCTCTAAGTCTAAGTCTTTAGAGAGACCCTGGGCTGCATACTCAAATGTTGTGCGAATATTATAGGTATTTAAGGACTGTAACTCTCCAGTAGACTTTTCTACTCGAAGGGTAGGATGAGCACTCGATATTCGAGCCTCTTCTTCTGCTCGTGCCTCTTCGTGAGCTTTCCGATACAAAATATACCCTTTCGCAACCTCATAAAATCCTCTCTCCATTAATTTTCGTTCTACAATATCTTGAATACCTTCAACACTTGGAATACGATCTACATAAGTCTTTTCCAATTCTTCTACCACCAATATAGTTACAATATCTACTTCACTCGCCTCTTCTGGAGTAAAATTTTTCTTTACATCAAGGAAAGCTTTACTAATTGCTTTCCATATTTTTTCTTTATTAAACGAGACAGTTGACTGGTCTCGCTTGAGTACTTGCGTAACGGCCATACATTCTATAGTTATCTTTATTTCCCTGGTATTTCACATTGCTGAGGGTATATATATAATATCAAAATATAGCGTTTGATACAACATATAGTATACAAACCAAATATTTCAACACTATCCACAAAATTGTGGATAATATCAAAGAACAACCAACTGGATGGTTGTTCTTACCACCAATAGACATTTCAGGGAATTGATGATAAGAAAGTTATCCCCAAGATCAGTCTATTTCACGAATCACAAGAGTGTCACTAATGTTCACAAATACTGTATACCCAGTACCATTCCCCTCTGCATAATTACTTACGGGGATTGATGTAATATAGTGAGGAACTAAAGCCCTCAGATCAACCAAACCATCACAATCTGGAGAACCACTATCTTCAGATAAGGATCCTGTATCACAAATTTCTGTCTCAATATTGGGAATATTCTCAGGATACATTCTATTCATTAGATGATATTCTTTCAAGGCACTTTCCAGTACCTGCATATCACCACCGCGAGTCACTTTTTCAACGCGATTAAGTTGTTCATTAGGATCTAATAGTGTTAAACTCACTAAAATTAAAAAACCTAAAGCTACAACCACTAAAAGAACTTCTAATAAAGTAAATCCTCTTTTACTCAAAAATATATAATGTTTCATATGATTACAACCTAATTAGTGAACAACTGATGATTATCACAGTATGTATGCATATCTACTACTATATTCAAACGTGCTATGTGAGAATACTGCACAAATATAGCATATCTGAGAACCTATTTTTCCTAACCTCTTTTAATAGTACCAAATAGACATTGCCATGTCTATGGGAGATACCATCCCAAGATATTTTAGAAAAAACAAGCTAGTTAAAAAACATAAATCTACCATATGTACAAAAAAACTGATACCTACATAAAGTAAATATCAGCTTTTTATAAAAACTCAACTTGTCAACTAAAGTTTAACTTTAATAGAAGGACTCTGAGTAAGAGTTAAATACGCAGTTTTAACAAACTCTCCTTTAACTTTCTCTGGGCGATTTCTATCTATCTCAGCAAGAAATTCTCGAATATTCTTAATAATGTCTTCTGTTGAGAAAGATACTTTCCCCACACTTTGATGAATCACACCTGATTTATCCATTCTAAATTCTGCTTTACCAGCTTTGAACTCTTGAATAGCTCGGGCTACATCTTCAGTAGTAGTTCCATTTTTGGGGGAAGGCATCAATCCTTTCGGACCAAGAATCTTTGCAATAGGAGCGATATATCTCATAAAATCAGGAGTGGCAATAATAACATCTGCATCTATATTCCCTTCTGATTTAATCTGTGTAATTAGTTCTTTTCCTCCAATCTGATCTGCTCCAGCTTCCTTAGCCGCATTTGAAACAGCTTCATCATCAGTAAGGACAACGATTCGTTTTTCTTTGCCTACTGGTTTTGAGAGAAGAACCGTACCTCGAACAGACTGAGGTCCTTTTGTTCCTTTCAGATTCATTACCATATGAAGTTCAACACTTTCATCATACTTTCCTCGAGAAAGCTTAACAATAGTACTAACTCCTTCTTCTAGAGTGTATACTTGACTTTTATCAAGTGATTCTAATATTTTACGGTATTCTTTACTTCGTGATTTCATATCATTCTCATTACGTAGTCCAAACGAAAGGGAATTCTTTCTCCTACCTATATACTTATTTATGCTTGGTAGTCCAGCTCTACTCCCATTGATCGAGCTGTACCTTCTACAATTTTCATTGCAGCTTCGAGCTCAAATGCATTCAGATCTACCATCTTTTTCTCAGCAATTCGCTGACATTGCTCTTTGGTAAGTTTTCCTACTTTGGTCTTATTAGGTTCAGACGACCCTTTTGGAAGACCCAGTTCTTTTTTAATCAATGCAGATACTGGAGAAACTTTCAGAATAAAATCAAATGTTCTATCTTCAAAAATACTTACCTCAACAGGAATAACTTCTCCTTGTTGATCTCGAGTAGCGTCATTAAATTTAATACAAAACTCCTGGAGTTTAATTCCATGGGGTCCGAGTGCAGTACCAACAGGAGGTGCTGGAGTAGCTTTACCTCCGATGATCTGCATTTTTACTAATGCTTTTACTGGCTTGCTCATACCGTATATTACTTATATTCTATTCCACGATAGGGTTTTCGTACTTTATATTAGCACAAATATCGCTAAAGGTAAAGGGATTATATCTTTTTAATTTGAAGAGAATCTAGCTCCACTGGAGTATTTCTTCCAAACATATTCACCAATACTTTAATCTTTCCTCGAGACTCATCAATCTCAGATATTTTTCCTTCAAAATCTCGAAAGGGCCCATCTACAATCTTTACTAAATCATCTACAGAAACATTTAAAGTATGCTTCACTTCTTGTTTTTGAGTCTTTTTCTCAATAAAGTTCATCTCATCAGGAGATACAGGGATTGGAGTTGTTCCTGCTCCTATGAATCCTGTCACGTTCGGAGTATTTCTTACCACATACCATGAGGCATCTGTTACAATCATTTGTACAAAAACGTACCCAGGAAACATTCGTTCTTCTACAGTCACTCGCTTACCATTCTTAATCTTAATCTTTTTTTCCTTAGGGACTACAACATCGAATATATAGTCTTCCATATCAAGGCTATGGATTCGCTTGTTAAGGTTCTGTGCAACGTTATCTTCGAGCCCGGAAGCACTATGAATAACATACCAGTTTTTTTCTGCACTAATTGGATGCTGTTTAGCCATACCACGCGTGTTAATTAGATAATATCAATGATTTATTAGAACAGGAATGTTCTCAAGAGATAAGAGAAAAGATAATCTAGTCCTCCCAAGAACACAGCGAATGCGAGTGACACTATAATTACAATAGTTGTATACATTCGGGTGCTCGAAGGCTTAGGCCAAGTAACTTTTTGAATTTCTTTCCATGACTGTTTTAAATACTGTTGGGTTGTCTGAATCATATTCTCAAATCTAATAATTCCAATGCTCTTACTATAGTATACAAATTTATAAAAAAAGTCAAAGTATTAGACCAAATACATTTGTATCGATTCTTTATTCTTATGAGTAATATCAACAACCACAAAGTACTGTTCTTCTTGATCAGATCTTTTGAAATAACGATTTTTCACCAGATTCAAAGCTATATGCATTTCTGATTTGTCCAAATCATCAATTAAGACACCAGTTACTCCCCAAGTAAGCCCTGTCTGATAGTAATACCGACTATTAGCTGTAATAGCAAAAACAGGAACTTCTGTACGAAATTCTGCCATATACTCAGCAATTCCAACACCTTCCCAATCAAAAACTACTATTCCATGAGCTTCGCTTTGGCGGGCTAAATGTTGAGCCCCATAAGATAACTCTCGATGAATATTCTTAATATCATCTATCTGAAAGTATTCATCAACATAATCATCATACGTAGATTCTTCTGTTGCCATAATGATTCTACGCATCATCTCGACTGCCTGTAATGGGTAAATTCCTCCCGACGTTTCTCCAGAAAGCATTACAGCATCCGTATGATCAATCACCGCATTAGCTACGTCTGAAACCTCAGCTCTCGTTGGTCGTGGATTACGAATCATTGAATCCAGCATCTGAGTAGCAACAATTACTCTTTTCCCATGTAACATAGCCTCGTGAATCAACTGCTTTTGGATTATAGGAACCTTCTCAGCTTCAACTTCAATACCTAAATCACCACGTGCAACCATAATCCCATCAACTTCTTCCAATATCTCTTGTATACGATCGACCGCATCAGGCTTTTCAATTTTAGCAAAAATAAGTGGTCGTGATACATTTGGTCGATATTCATCAATCAAAGCTTTCAAATTTCGAATGTCATCAGCCGACCGAACAAACGACATCGCTACGACATCTATATTTTGAGAAAGACCGAACTTAAGATCTTGTTTATCTTTTTCGGTAATAACGGGAAATTCCGCTGAACTTCCAGGGAAATTCACTCCTTTCCGCCCTTTAATACTTGAGTTTGTTTGAGCTTCACAAACAGCATACTGTTCATCGAATACAATTTCTTTAATCAATAACTCAATTAACCCGTCTTCAATCAAAACTTTCTCTCCTTCCTGTAAAATATTTGTTAAATTATGATCCAGAGAGAGTATATTGGCTGAATCTGCAAAAGTATATGTCTCTTTTTCATACGTCAAGAACACCTCATCTCCTATTTCAACCTCAAGAGGAGCGTCTCTTTGACTCACTCGAACTCTCGGTCCTTGCAAATCTTGCAGAATAGCTGTATTAGTATTTTTTTGACTCCTAACTTGATTCACAGCCTCAATCATCTGAATGTACTCCTCATGAGATCCATGAGAAAAGTTTAAGCGAAAAACATTCACTCCTGAATTGATAAATTCTGAAAGAACGTCAGGAGTTGCTACGCTAGGGCTTAGGGTAGCAACAATTTTTGTGTGTTTATAATTATACATAATAATGGTACCTATTTAAGTTAATTTCCTTTTTATTAAGAAGCTTCCGACACATCCATCCCAGTAAGAGCTTGAATTCTTTTATCTATTGGAGGGTGAGTAGAAAACATCTGTGCTATTTCCTTTCCTGGCTGAGAGAGTGGATTTGAAATATACAAATGTGCAGTAGCACGATTCACTCTCTGAAGCTGGTGAG
>PXDG01000120.1 GCA_003565105.1 Parcubacteria group bacterium
AGCTGATCTGTGGAAAGGTGGTTCGAGAAGCCGGTAATGGGATCAAAGCCGAACGAAGCGATGTTGACCGAACCGATCCGGCTTCTTTCGAAATCTTCATAGAAGGCACCGAACCTGAAGTTGAACGGGCCATCGAACGCCGTGGAAAAACGTAATTCCTGGGTCCACTGTGTCTGCTCTTCCGGACATGCGCAGATTAGCTGAGCCAGTGAATTCCACGGAGACTGTTCGAACCAGTCGAAATCGTAGTCGTAGTAGCCCGTGACGGAGGTCAGGTTCCCCCACGCGAAATCCCAATGCAACTCCACAGACGCCAGGATCGTGTCGAGCTTGCCGTACATGTCCCCATCTCCGACATCGTGGCTCCATGCCTGTGCCACTTCTGTCGGAATCCGGGAGCCGGTGACCCTGCCATTTATTTCGCAGTCGTCGAAGGGATCAACAATGAAACCTGGTGGTGGAAAGCCAGCGACCTGGACCCTGGACTCCCCCGTTGCGCAGTTTGCCGATTCGCCGGTCATGAACCCTTCTGACTCGAGCTGCACCCACAGTAGGCGACCAATCGCGCGGAACTGGTCCGTCGGGTTCCAATCCAGCGTCAGCCTGAACGAATCCACGTCCTCAGCGCCAGGCACACCTGAAGCACCTGGCAGGTCGAAGGGGTCCCCAGGGATCACCTCGCCATTGCTGTTCGCAATGAAGCGGGCATTGTTCTTCAGCCAGCCATCCATTCTGGTGCCACGATAGGCAAGCCTGGCTCCCAAGGTATCAGTGAGAGGCCCTGACACCATGGCCTCCAATATATATTCATCTGCAACCGTCTCGTAACCCAGGCTCACGCGACTGGTGAATTCGTCGGTCGGCAGCGCGCTCTTGAGGGCAATCACACCTCCAGGGCTGTCTTTGCCGAAGTACAGGGCCTGAGGACCTTTCAAGATTTCAACTGCCTCGAGATCGAAGAAGGCAAGTCTCGATATGTGGCCTCTGGCGGTCTGAATGCCATCGATGTTGACGGAGACGCCATTCTCGGCGCCTGCATCGCTGCCGACCGCGCCGTATCCCCGTATGGTGAATGAGCCCCCGTTGCTCGCCGGATTGGGTATGATTTCGACCTGATTGGCGAGGTCCGCCAGTTCGCTGAACTGGGTGGTGTTGAACCGATCCAGGTCCTCTCTACTGAGCGCCTGGATTGCGACCGGAACCTCTTGGAGCGTTTCCGATTGCTTGCGAGCGGTGACGAGCACCTCATCAATGATCCTCGGCCCCGGGCCAGCAGCACCAGCGGGACTCGATAAGGTCACGGAACACATCAGCGCGATACTCAAGTAGCCCAGTGGAGGTAGAAGCGACGGATTCGTTTCTGAGTTCGTTGGCGCCATGACCTTCCTCCCATTTTCAGATTTTTGTGCTCCAGCCGATGAGTTCTGGAGCCTACTTTTGCTGGTGCATTTATGTCGGTTCGATCGCGACTACGTGTTGCTTCAGCAGAGCGACGCTGCAGGTGCCTTTGGACTGAATGCAGAGGTGCGACATCGATGAGAACCGCCAGAACTTGATCAAACTCTCGATGTCCGCGCCTTTGACCGGGAAAGTTCGGCAAGAACGAGTCTTGCAGCGTCCGGCCATGTCTTGGGACATCATTTGGTGTTGGCGCGCCAGATGCTTCAACGTGGCGCATCAACCCATTCGGGGCATTCGAGTACTGCCGTGCTGGCAGCCTGCTGTGCCAGCTCGGACGCGGTGCCCGTGGGTAAAGCCAAGGCCATCGCAATGCAACTGGTTTTGCTCACTGCAGTCTTCATGGCTGGTCTCTCCCTCCCCGCGCAACGGCATTCGTATCAAGAACCGTCGAACGCCCTGGTGGACCATAGCGGCCTCAGTCGGACCCGGCTGCTGTCAACATTGACAGCAGCGCAATGCTGTCGGATCGATACCATGAGGAGGAGGTTGAAGGAGCTAGGTGGTAGATGAATTTCGACCCGTTTTCCGCAGCAGTACTGGCTGATCCTGCCGAGGGTCATGTGGTCCTGCGCCGTTGCCCTGTGCAGCGCTACGACGACGTTGATCCGCCCTTCTATAAGCTCTCGACCTATAAGGACGTTGAATGGGCGCTGCGTGACATCGAGACTTTCTCCAGTCAGTTCGGCCAGGCACCGCGGTTCGCGGAACCGATCGGCATGCTCTGCGACCCGCCCCAGCACACACCCTACCGCGCTCTGGTGCAGGATGCTTTCACGCCGCGCATGATCGAAGGGCTGCGTCCCAGAGTGCAGCGCGTCACCGAAGACCTGGTCGATGGTTTCGCCGAGCGCGGTCGATGTGATCTGCACGATGACTTCGCGTTTCCCCTCGCTGTTGCGGTCATCGCCGAGCTCCTGGGCGTGCCGCCGGCCGACATGGATCGATTCAAGCACTGGTCTGATGTTGAGGTAACCGCGATGGGGGCCAAGGATCCGTCGCCCTATGTGGATGAGCAGTCGCGCTATCAGGCTTATCTGCTGGAGCACATGCGCGGTCGGCGAGCTGCGATCGACGCGGAGGAGTGGGTGCCGGACGACCTGCTCACGCGGATCGCCGGCGCTCGGGGTGACGGAGATCGGCTCCCGGAATCGGACGTGGTCAGCATCTTCAGCCAGTTGCTGGTGGGCGGTAACGAGACCACCACCTCGCTGATCAAGAATCTGGTCTGGCGCCTGCTGCAGGAACCGGCGCGCTGGCAACGTCTGCTGTCTAACTCCGCGTTGATCGACCCGGCTATCGAGGACAGCCTGCGGTTTGATCCGCCGGTTCTTGGGCTGTACCGGCACACCACGCGCGACGTGACGGTGCGCGGTAGGCGCATTCCCAAGGGTTCCAAGGTCCTGCTGCAATATGCCGCCCCGAACCGGGACCCTGCAGTGTTCGAAGAGACCGATCGATTCGACCTGGATCGGCCGCGCAAGCGGCATCTGGCTTTCGGTATCGGTGTGCACTTCTGTCTCGGCGCTACCCTGGCGCCCCCTGGCGCGCCTCGAAGCCGAAGCCGCCTTATCGGTACTGCGCCAGCGTTTGCCGACGCTTCGACTCGAGGACAATGGCGAGCGCATAGCCCCCTTTTTTCCTGGGGGCGCAGTGCACTACCTGAGAGTTTCTGAGTGTGAGCTAAAACGAGCTCAATGGAAAAAGCAAAGAAAGGTTCGGTGACGAACCGTCATCCGGGAGGGAATAGCATGGCAACATCGCTTGAATATCCGGGTTTGCAGTCGCACTTCGGACACCGAACAGTAATTCTGCTGATGGGCATGGCGCTGATCTTGGCCTGCACGGCGGTTCAGGCTTCGTCGCCCTCCGGCGCCGAAGCGCGGCCGATGATCGACGAGATCGTCACGACCGCGCGGAGGCGGGAGGAGAGGCTTCAGGACATTCCCGTCGCCGCGACCTCCTTCAGTCGGGAGGATCTTGATCGATATGGTCTGGCCAGTCTGGAGCAGATCAGCTCCGATACGCCGCACCTGGTGATCAGTCGCGGGGTGAGTGGAGCCGGACCGACGCTTTGGATGCGTGGTGTCGGCACCAGTGGCGGCAGTGCCGGCTTCGATCCCGCGGTCGGCATCGTCATTGATGGCGTTTCCTATGCGCGGGGGCGCTGGGTGCAGCAAGGGTACTTTGATCTCGAGGCCGCAGAGGTTCTGAAGGGACCCCAGGCGCTTTATTTCGGCAAGAACAATTCAGCCGGTTTGATCTCGCTGCGTACTGCTAATCCCGGCGACATCTTCGAGGCCTACCTGCTTGCAGGTTACGAGACCGAAGCGCGGGAAACCGTTGTCGAAGGCATGGTTTCCGTTCCTATCACGGATACCTTCGGTGTCCGCCTCGCTTTGCGGCAGTCCGATATGTCCGGTTTCATGAAGAATAGCGCCCAGCCGCAGGTGGGAGTGGATCCCCTTGGCTACGTCATTCCAGGAGGTCTGAACAGTCGCCTACCCAATGAGCGGGATCAACTGGGTCGCTTGACTCTGCGCTGGCAACCCGATGAACGCCTGGAAGTGATCGGTAAGGTGAACTGGGCCCGTAATCGTGATTCGAGTCGTTACAGTACCCTTCAACAAGTTCGCTGTTTTGGCCCGAATGGGCAGCCGCAGGCCATCTTCGGCG
>PXDG01000039.1 GCA_003565105.1 Parcubacteria group bacterium
GATCCCCCGACAGCTCCATCCTGATTTGGGGATGTTGCACCTCCATTCAAGCGACCTCCACCACCACCGCCTCCAATGGCCTCTATTACTGTGCTTATTAAGGAGTTCTGCCCATTTGCTCCGCGGCCATTATTATTTCCAGCTCCTCCGTTTCCAACTACAATACTATAACCACCTTCATTAGCACTAAATACTCCTTCAATAAATCCACCAGCACCTCCTCCTCCAGAAGCTCGTGGCAGACTAAAACCTTGATTTCCGCCACCTCCTCCTCCTCCACCAATGACTAAATATTCTACTTCTCCACCTGACGTAACAGTAAAATCTCCATTACTCGTAAACGTATGTACTCGATAATCTACTTCATCTACCGTAATATTAGTTATTGTGCCTCCTGTTGCTACAATCGAGGGCTCCGATAACTCACATGATGCTGGAGCATTTGGATGAAGGATTTCTGTCGGTGTTTCGGTAATTCCTGGAATCTCAGATTCTGTAAGTGATTCATATTGAATAAGCGCAGATTGAATCACTTGTAAATCAAGCTCTCTCTGTTGATCGCGAGATCGTTGTACTCGCCTCACAGGGTCCAACAATATAATGGCTGCAGTCAGTAGAATACCTATAGCTGCAACGGTGATTAAGACTTCTAGAAGAGTATAGCCTTTTCGGGTCATAGTGTAAGTAGATTATTCCAATCATCTGCAAATCGTTGAAGCCCAGTATCAGTAAGATTGTGTTGAATATCGACTGACGGATTTTGTAATAAGTCTTTTGTATACGGAATTGCCTCTCTATCGGAAATATGTTGATATGTCGCATCAGGAACAATACATCCTTGATCAGCCCAACGCTTATATACTCCTGATCCAGCGGTTATAATATCTATATTTCGAGAAAGACATAACATTAAATGTTCCAAAGAGCGAATACTTGCAGCCAAAATCATTACATGACCATCACCTTCTTCTCGATACATCTGCTCAATATTAAAGACTAAACTCATCCCAGAGAATCCTATATCTTCAAGTCGACCAATGAATGGAGATACATATACTTGCCCCCTTTTCGCACCTGTTGTGGCTTGATAAACAGCTGCAGCTTGATCTTGAGTAAAACATAAGGTCATATTGACATTCACTCCTTCATCAACTAATGTACGTGCAACCTGAAGCCCCACTTTAGTAATAGGTAGCTTGATATGAGCATTCGGGATCCATTGATTGAGTTTACGTCCTTCCTCAAGCATCACTTCATATGAAGTATCTTTATCTGCATATACTTCTAGAGATACTGATCCTTGTGGTAAAAGCCCTGATATCTCTGTAGCAATTTTTTGGTACGTATCGTACAGTTCAGATTTGGAAAACTTCTTCCCACTCAAAACAGGATTTTTCGCCATAAGTGATGGATTGGTAGTTTGACCATCAAGAAAAGTTAACAGTTGAAGCATTTCTTGTGTTTCTGTTGGAATACCACTATCAAGAAAAATTTTTGTATGCAAATTACGTGGTTTCATAGTAATGTTTTCTACTTATTAATCGGACCTAAGTGCATCAACTGGATTCAAACTTGCTGCTTTCAAGGCTGGATATAATCCAGCAATAATTCCTACCAATATACTCAGTCCTATAATCACACTCACAATAGAGAGATCAAAGGTAAAGAATGATTCCACATCAAAGCCATTTTCCATTAATGCCGTAACAATAAAGGGATCTCCAAAGTACATTCCTCCCAAGACTACCAATAACCCCGTCACTCCTCCGAACAAACCAATGACTCCAGACTGTATGAGAAAGATTATTAAGATTTGTCCACGAGAAGCTCCCATTGACTTAATTATACCAATTTCTTTGGTTTGTTCATAGATGCTCATCACCATTGTATTCATAATCCCTATTGAAGCGACTACAGCGGAAACGACTCCAAAGAGAATGAGTACTAGGGTAAATGCTCCAAGTATCTGATCAAAAAATGCTAAGATATCATCTGCAGTAAAGACTGCCCCAAAATTATACTGATCTTCAATAGCAGAACGAACCTCCGCTACAGAATCTTCATTCGCTTGTACTCTGAGAACATCATATCCCAATTCATCTATAAGCTCTTGAGACGACTCAAATTCACCAAAGTCGGCAAGAAGCTCAATCCCCACAGATAACGGGAGAATAAAGTCGTTACGGTCTCTCCCAGGATCAGCTACTCCTACTATTTCAAACTGATATTCTTTTTCTAAACTACTCCTATTGGGACCAGCTCCAAATCCAGATCGAGCAGGACGCAAAAGAAATACTTCTCCCAGTAAAGCTTCTGGCCTAATATCATACGCTTCAGCAATACGCGTCGAAACGACAATCTGCCCACCTTCCTGAGACCCTACACTACCCCAAAAATCAGTAAAATACGGATCATCAACTTCAACATTCCATGCTGAACCAATACTTGAAGGAATAGCTCGTGTCTGACCTTCTATCTGCGCTTCAAATCCCGTAATAGTTTTGATTGCTGAGACCCCTGAAACTCCAGCCAATGTTTGGATCTCTTGAACCACAGTATCATTAATTAAACTAACCTCCTGTTCTTCAGAGTCTTCTTGTTCATCTCCATTTGACAAGATTGCATTAATTCCTGCCGAGTTAGATACAAATATCTCATTAGGATTAAATTGCTCTTGAAAAGCATTACTGACCAGCCGCTGAAGATCTTGCATTCCAAAGATAATCAAGGATAGCAGGATAACAGAGATGGTAATCCCCAGACTCGTAAGAATTGTTCGTAATTTTCGTCTCCACACCAAAGAGAATGCATACCCTATCATAGATTTTCTGTTAATTTACCATCTTGTACATAAACTCTACGTGGAACTGTCTTGGCTAGATCCTGATCATGAGTAACCAAAAGAACGCTAACGTTTTCTTCTTGATTAAAAGAGCCGAGTAACTCCATAATTTCCGTTCCTGTCTTTGTATCCAAGTTTCCAGTTGGTTCATCGGCTAAAATGATTTCTGGTTGAGATATCAGAGCTCGAGCTATAGCAACTCTCTGCATTTGACCTCCCGACAACTGATTGGGACGATGATGCTTACGATCTAGAAGCCCGACTTTTCCGAGTAAATAATCGGTACGATCTTTGGCTTCTTTCCAAGAATATTGTTTTCCAAATCGTATAGGTAACAAAACATTTTCTTCTACAGTCAATGGTCCCAATAAATGAAATTGCTGAAAAATCGTACCTACTTTTTTTCGCCGATAAACATTTGGATTATAATCTTTGATATCTTTCCCATCAACCGAAACCGTTCCTTGATACTCTCGATCCAAACCACCTAAAATGTTCAGCAAGGTAGATTTTCCTGATCCTGAAGTCCCCACAAAAGCCATCATTTCTTGATCTTCAATTTCAAGTGACACACCTTTCAGAGCCTCTACAGTATTGGTAGGACTCATTTTATAACCTTTATTGAGATTAGTAATGCGTATCATTATTGCGTTGTATTATGCTTGTTGAATAATATGCTTTACCTTTTGTTCAATTGATACCGCATCAATTTCTTCAAAAGCCAGTAATTCATCTGGGGTAGCACTCCGAGGGGTCTTCGTAACTCCAAGAGAATACACTGGTACAGATACTTCTTCCAAGGAGGAGCGCACAGCCTCACCAATCCCTCCTGCTAATCCGTGATCTTCTACTACCAATAAAGCTTTTGTCTCTCGAGCGGCTAAGTGTAACGTAGCCATATCGAGCGGTTGAATACTATACAGATCAATAACTCGAATCTCAATTCCTTGATCTCGTAAGGACTCATAGGCTTTTAAGGTTTCGTGTAAGGTTACTCCCGCACCTATAACGGTTATTTGATCCCGCTCTGAGCTTCGTAAGGTCTCAGAACCTCCAATTACAAAATCAGTTTCATCAGTGTATAGTACTGGCGTGTCCATTCGCGTAGTTCTCATATATGAGATACCTTGATGGAGATATAATTTTTCTAATAATTTTAGTGTTGAAACTGCATCCGAAGGATATACAACCACCCCATCAAGAATTGTTCGGAATTGGGCAATATCTTCGATAGCCATCTGGGATGATCCATCTTGACCAATA
>PXDG01000135.1 GCA_003565105.1 Parcubacteria group bacterium
CTTTTCAGGAGCGGGTGGCTCCCGTCCCAGCGTTAGTCTCCCCACGGGTGGCCCCCGTGGATTGGTCAACATTGGGCAATTACTCGCCCAGACCACTCCAGTCGGAGTAGTAGCCCGTGGCGCTGAAGCAACGGTCGTTTCCTTACAAGCGCAAGGAAACAATCGTTTGTGTATGGGAGTACAACCAGGCCAAGTGTTCCAGTTTGCCTATCGAAATCGGCAAACTGGTCAGCTCCAAGCCTGGAGTACCGTAGGCGCGGCCAGGCTTAGTGGTGCTGTTACCCGTCTAGACGGGAATGCACCTAGTCCAGTAGGCCCTCACGCTTACAGAGCTAACTAAAACCATTCCAACCCCATTTCTTCGGATTTGGGGTTTTTCTTTTTCCTTATATTTTCTTTTCTTATCATTTGGGTGTATACTATATATATAGGGATAGAATACTTTTGGATAATATTGAGAAGGATAAGATACCTACTCAAAGCTAATATATATGTCTCTTTCCCTTACTATTAGGTAAATATAGACTTATATGAAAAGAAAATTATTGAAAAGTTCTGTAGGGCTTATGGCTGTAGTTGCAATTGCAGTTCCAGCTTCATTATATGCTTCTATGCCGAATACAATTAATGTAGACGGAGAGGTGTGGCGGTCTGACGTGAATTCAGGTCAGGATGTCTGTGCTTTAGTACGGGAAGAAAAGGGAAGCTGTGATTATAGTTATTATGATATTGGTTCACGAACCCATTTTGTCACTACAACCTCTGCCCGAGCCGAGGAAGATCGATTGATTGTTAAGAATCAAAACGATGAGATTATTGATGACTTTCGGATTACTTCGGGGACAGATCATCGAACTGCGGTAGCCGAACGACGAGGTATTGAGCGAAGTCAGGTACAATGGCTCTCTGGAGATACCGAATTTAATCGGGATTATCAATATGAGGCAATTCTTCTCGTAGTAACGGGAGAAGACTCTGATGTTCCTGTGGGAGTCACTCAAGACCGTATTATTGTGAAAGACTCCAATAAAGAAATTATCGCCGATTTTATGGTAGATTCTGGGATTGACCATGTTGATGCTGTTGTTGCAGAGTTAGACGTATCTCGCGAGTCAGTAGAATGGCTTTCAGGAGATACCGAACTTGACCGTGATTGGGGCTATGAAGCAATTTTGTTGGTAAGATAATATTCTTATTAAACAGCCTCGAACATAGGATATTGTTCCTCAAGATCACTTCTCAGAATATTCTCGGAAGTGATCTTTTGTTTGATTTGCTCAGAGGTTTTCTTACTCGATATGAATTACTTTCAAACTGTAGATGGTGAGCTTGGAACTAATAACCGTTGACGGTAATGTTTGATATATGTTATATATAAGGGTAACATTTGATTTACTCAGATCAGTTTACTCAGTGTGTTCGTCTTATTCGTTCAATAATATGTTGCGATATGAATCTTATTATATCAAAGGTTGTGGTGATACTCTTAGCGATTGTAGTGGTAATTCCTAATATTGCTTACGCACGAAGAGTTCAATATGTGTATGCAAACGGGGCCTTTGAAATATTTATATTGTCTGGATATGATGTGTGTGAGCATATTCGGAGGAATTTCGCACTATGTACCTATATAAAATATGTTGAGGAGGAAGACCGTCATTATGTAAGTACTGTTGCTGCGGAATCTCAACAAGATCGCCTGATTGTGAAAGATCTTAGCGGAGAGATTATTGATGATTATTTGATTCCTGCAGGTTCAAATCACCGAGAGTCGGTTGCGGAGCGACAGGGAGTTAGTCTTTATGAGGTTCAATGGAATTCAGGAGAAGAAACAATAAATGAAGATTACCAATATCAAGCCAATATATCCTTGGTGGAACGTGGGAACGATCGAATTATTGTTAAAAATATGGATGGGGATATCTTGGCTGATTACATCGTTCCAGTTGGGACAATTAGTCAACGATATGTTGCTGAACAACTTGGTTTGGATAGAAATCAGGTTCGGTGGACCTCTGGGAGGGAAGTCTCAAATAAAGAATATCAATACGAAGGGATACTCACGATATGGGAAGATGCTCCACTTATTCTTCCTCCTGATGGGATTAGTGTGAGAAATGAAAACGAGGAGATTATTGTCGAATTTTTAGTGGATTCTGGTACTGATCACATTAATGCGGTAGCAGAGAAAATGAATGTTTCCCGAGATCAGGTAGTCTGGCTTTTTGGCCGTCACAGGTACAATGATGAGGTTGGATATCAATCACACCTGTTGGTTCGTCAATAATTGAGTCAGGTTATTGAATTATCCAGATATATATGATTGAGGTATGAATATGTAAAGAATTATTCTGCCGTGTAACGACCATTTGATGAAAGTATGATATAATACTCATAAGGAAGAAAGACATTTTCTTGAAGCAAGTCAAATCAGATTGACAGTAATTGAATTTTACGCTATAATAGTTCAAATTCAGAGTATGGTATTATGAAGATAGCCTTTGTTGGTCAAAAAGGAATTCCTGCTAAGGGAGGGGGAGTGGAGAATTATGTTGATAACCTAGCAACTCGTTTGTCTCGGAAGGGTTATGAGACAGTAGCGTATACGCGGAAACATTATGCACCATCAGGAAAATATAAGGGAATACAGGTTATTGAAACTCCAGGAATTCTTTCTAAAAATTTGGAAGCTATTACCTATACGTTTACAGCTATCATTCATTCCTGGACCATTCCTGACTTAAATATTCTCCACATTAACTCTGTTGGGCCAGCCTTATTGACCCCTATTGCTCGATTGGGCTTTTTTGTAAAAAAACTTTTTACTGGACAGTCGACTAAAATTGTATTCACATTTCATAGTGCTGATTGGCACCACGGAAAGTGGAGTTTATTTGCAAAGGGGATGTTGTTACTCGGTGCGCAGATGGGGTGCTGGTTTGCCGATGAAGTTGTGACTGTATCTAAGTCACTCCGTGATGTAGCCAAGAAAGATTTTGGAACCGAGGCAACATATATTCCAAATGGGACGAATCTTCATCGGATTACTTCAGATTCAGAGTTGGCTCAGTTTGATTTAAAAAAAGAGAAATATATCGTGTTTATTGCTCGTTTGGTACCCCATAAGAATGCTCATATTTTGATTGAGGCTTTTCAACGAATGAAGAAACGGTATGGGTGGAAATTAGTAATTGTAGGAGGCTCAGCTAATACAGATAATTATGTAACGGAACTCGAGCATTTAGCTGCACAGGATCCTGATATTTTGATGACTGGACATCAGACAGGGCGAACTTTGAAGCAATTGTTTGCTAATGCAGGATGTTATGTTCTGCCTTCTGCTTCAGAGGGGTTATCAATCTCTCTGTTGGAAGCAGGTAGTTATGCTTTGCCAGTAGTGGTATCGAATATTCGAGAGAATAGAGAAATTGTTGGAAGAAATGGCTATCTTGCCCGAGTAGGAAGTTCATTGTCATTATCTCGAGCATTACAGCATGTACTTGATAATCCTCGTGAAGCGAAAGAACGAGGAGAAGCGTTACAAGCAGAAATTAAAGGGCATTATTCTTGGGCGAACATTACCAAAGCTTTTGAAAAAGTGTATGAACGAGATTCTCGAGATCTTCGTGGTACTCCAGTACGGATTAGTCCTGTATTTCAGTATAAATAATGGATGTATAGTATGCTGAAACGTGTTTTGACTGGGTTTGTGATAACGATTGGTATAAGTATGGTGGTTATACTTATTATTGGGTTGCTTATCGGAGTTCGCTATCAATCATATATTCGGTTATTAGAATCTGTTGTAGCAGATGAAGAGACTACGTATTTAATATTTTTTCAAAATGCTCTCGAGCTTCGGCCAACGGGAGGATTTTTAGGTAATTTTGTAGAAGTTACAGTAGAGAATCGTCAACTAAAAGAGTATCGAATGATAAGTACAAATGAATTTGATGAGGCAAGTCCAGGAATAGGTGTTCCTTCTCCTGATGGGTTTCGAGATCTTTTACCCGAAATTACTCAACAACAATTACGAGATTCGAACTGGGATCCTGACTTTCCTACATCTGCAGAACATATGATAATGCTGTATGAAATGCAAGGAGGCGAAGCGGATGTGTCAGGGGTAGTTGCTATAGATTCACATATTTTACCAGTGCTTTTGGAGCAGTTAGGGCCAGTGTATTTGGAAACGTTAGGAGGTGATCCAGTCACTTCAGAAGATGTCTTGTGGCGGGTTCAGTATGATACAAATTGGGGATTCTGGTTGAGAGGTACTGAGCGTGGAGAACGAAAAGAAGCCTTGGTTGAATTGGTTAATGAGATAGAATCACGTATTCGGGATCTTTCTTGGAGAGAATTATTTCGCTTGGCGAATGTGTTGGAAGATGTTGCTAGTCGAAAGCACATTATGGCCTATTTTCAAGATGAAGAGGCACAATCTTTGATAGAGGAGTTTGGTTGGGATGGAGGAATAAACCAAGATGAAGAATATTTTTTCCAATTAGTTGATGCTAATTTAGGAGGATTAAAAGCAGATTTTTTTATGGAGCGTGATATTTCGTTTGATTTATCTGAATGTGAAAAAGGAATTTGTGGTGAAGTCACTATTGTTTATCGAAATACGGCTGAAGAGTCGAGCGTTTTAAATGATGTGTATAAAACCTACTCTCGTGTATATTTGCCTGAAGATGCTTTTATCACGGAAATTACTGGGATAGAACGTGATGGACGTGTTGATTATTCGGTGGAACATAACCGTAAAGTCGGTGGATATCGATTATTGGTTCCCGTAAATCAGTCCCGAGAAGTAGTAATACGATATCATCAACCTCGTGGGGAGGGGGATATAGTCTTGTTTATTGCTAAACAAGCAGGTATATTAGAACAAAATGTAACGGTACTCTATAATGGGATAGAGCAATCCTTTGTTATGGATAGGGATGTGAGAATTCCGCTATAGAGGAATTGTTATTTGGATAAAACGTGTGTAATACGAAGGTATAAGAGATTTCTCTTGGTCTAGTATTGAGATATGGCTCAGGTTATTGTGCTAATTTGGCAAGACTTGAATACATAATATGCTTACTCAAAATGGACGGTTTCCTGAAAATGTGCTAGCTGTTGTTTGAGGTCAGGAAACTTAGCGAGAGAAAGATCTTGTTGGAGAATGTTTTTTGCTGCTTGTCGAGAGTCAGAGATAAGTTGGTGATTGGTAAGAGCTTCCATACTAATATCAGCGAGTCCAGATTGAGTAGATCCTATGAATTGTCCTGGTCCACGGAGTTCTAGATCAAGTTCAGCAAGTTCAAAACCATTGGTTGCTGATTCTAGAGCAATAAGACGTTCATTCATTACTTGATGATCAGCTCCTGTTTCAAAGAGAAAACAAAATGATTGATACTCTCCACGTCCTACTCTACCGCGGAATTGATGGAGTTGGGCAAGTCCAAATCGCTCAGCTCCTTCAATGAGCATTATACTTGCATTGGGAATGTTGACTCCGACTTCAATAACAGAGGTTGAAACGAGAATATCAAATGCACCTTTGGCGAAGGCTTGCATTATAGTATCCTTTTCTTCAGTAGAGAGTTTTCCGTGCATCATACCGATACGGAGATCAGGATATATTTGAGTGCTTAAGATTTGATAGGTTTCTTCTACGGAACGCACATCATTAGTATCTGAGGATTCAATTTGGGGGCAGACCACAAAGGCTTGTCGTCCTGATTGAATGTGTTTACGGATAAAGGTATATGCTTCAGATCGTTGGCTGTTGGTGACTACTCGTGTTTTTACGGGTTTACGTCCTGCGGGATATTCGTCAAGAAGAGATAAATCAAGATCTCCGTAGACACTGAGCGCTAAGGTTCGTGGGATGGGAGTGGCGGTCATTGATAGAAGATGAGAAATAGTCGAATGGGTACCATCTTTTGCTCGAGTGATAGCTTGTTGTAACTCTGCTCGTTGTTTTACCCCAAAGCGATGTTGTTCATCAACAATGGTAAGTGCAAGATCTGCATACGTTACTTTATCAGATATAAGGCTATGCGTTCCTAGTACAATATCTACGCTTCCGGACTGTATTTTTTTGAGTAAGTCTGACTTTTTGATACTGGTCCATGACCCGAGTTCTGGTTCGGTGGAGATGCGGGATTCTTTGGAGGTGAGGAGAGCAATGGTTGGTCGATTGATATTGGTAATAGAGTCCCATAAGGTGACAAAACTTTCAAAATGTTGCGTAGCTAATATTTCAGTGGGAGCCATTAGAGCTGATTGTCGGTGAGATTGTGTGACTGCAAACATAGCTAGAGCTGCTACAATAGTTTTTCCTGTCCCAACGTCTCCTTCGAGAAGTCTATTCATCGGGTTGGGGGAGTCTAGGTCTGTGAGAATCTCTTGAGTAGCTTTGTGTTGTGCATTTGTGAGTTGAAAGGGCAAACTCTTAATGAGTGTCTGTACTCGTTCTGTTGGATAAGAAATTTGAGGAGCGTATTTTGATTGGAATTGAATTTTTTGTTTTTGGAGGTATATTTGGACAAAAAACGCTTGATCAAAGTTGAGTCGTTGTTTGGCAATGTTTTTTTGATCAATATTGCTAGGGTAGTGAAGAGCTTGGATAGTTTGATCGAGATTAGGAAGGTTATACTGATTAAGGAGTGATTGAGGGAGTGGGTCGATGATGGATGGAAGAATCTTTTGGGCTAAGAAAATATGATATCGAATCATCTTAGAAGTTATGCCAGTGGTCTCGGGGTACACGGGAACGAGACGATGCGAGTGCAGCATTACTTTTCCTGGGAGTACTCGTTCGAAGTTTGGAGTGGCTAGTAGGCCTTTGGTTTTTGGTTTGGCTATGGCTGTAACAGCATAGGTTTCTCCTTCCTTTATGGACTCGTAAAGGAATTTTTGGTTGAAGAGGGTGATTTTTAGGGTTCCTGTATGATCTTGGATGGTTATATCAGCTAAAGAAAGTTTGCGACGAGGAATTCGAGTGAATTTTTTGGCAATGACTTTTATCGTCATACAAATCGGCTGTTTGTCTTTTTCGAAGGGGAGGTTTTTGATGGTTGTGATACGTGAAAAGTTAACGTATTTACGAGGTTTATAGGTTAACAAATCATAGAATGTTTTTATGCCCAGATGTTGATATTTCTCAATGACTGGTTGTTGAAGTTTTGGCTTAATTGTCTCTATGGAAGAAAATAGAGGATTCATAAGAGAAAAGTGTATGGTTGTTGGTGTATCCAAGAGGATTCGAACCTCTGGCCTCAGGCTCCGCAAGCCTGCGCTCTATCCTACTGAGCTATGGATACATTCGATAGGTTATATTTTGAGAATATGATCAAGTTGATCTACTATGCGCTCTCGTCCATCTTCCCTGACGATGAAGTTAGCAAGAAGATCGGCAATTTCTTCAGGATTTTCGGTTCCTAATGGTACGCGAGCATACTGCATTATTCCATTTTCAAGGTAAAGAGATATATAGCGAATTGGACCATTAATAAATATTCCGAATGCCTCTATATCTTGATACCTGAATATTCGTTTTTTGTCAATAATAATACCAGATTTATTGATATCAACTTGAATTGTTTGGGGGTTTTTACTAGAAACAATAAGAACGATAATGAATAAGAGGATGAAGGAAATGAACATTAGTGGTGATTGAGAAATAATTGAAAAGATAACAAGAAGTATTCCTATTGCACTGAACCCAATGTACCAGGTCACATTCCTTTCGTATTTTTCAAACTCGCGAGCTTGGTAAGAGTATAGTAGTGATGTTGATTGTGGGTGGTCTTCCATAGGGGGTATTTTTATGTTTCCCTTACATTATATCATATGTTAAGTAAGAGGGCTATGGATTAAGATGAATGCTCATTTCTCCATTTTTGAATGGCTGCGTGATCGCCAGAGAGGAGTACTTCGGGAACGTCCCATTGATTGGGTGCTGTAGCGTCTACAATGTGTGGATCTTCTGGCTGGAAACTTCTAGGTCGTGAATATTGAGGGTATTCATTTGTTGTTCCATTGAGCCACGATTCTTCTTTGATGGATTCTTTGTTGCCAAGTACCTCTGGTACATATCGCGAGACAGCGTCGAGTACAATGAGAGCAGGCAATTCCCCTCCAGTAAGCACGTAGGGACCTATGGAAAGACTTTCGTTACTCAGATATTGTTCCACTCGATGATCTATTCCTTCATACCTTCCACAAATAAAAATAATGTGGTTAAAGTCTTGAGCATAGGAAATAGCTTTAGATTGATTAAATAATGAAGCTCCAGCTTTAAAGAATATAATATGTTTCTTTGTATCAGGATTATCTTTGAGAATCTTCATTAATGTTCTATATACTGGATCTAGTTGAACAATCATACCTGCTCCTCCACCAAAGGGAGTGTCATCTACTTTTTTATGGGGATTCGTTGTATAATCACGAATATTATGAACGTTAATTGAGAGGACTTGTTTGGTATTTTGTGCTCGACCAATGACTCCCGTATTGATATACGAAGTAATGGTTTCAGGGAATAAGGTTAATATATCAAATTTCATAGCATTCAAAGGTAATAGTATCTTTATAGTATACAAAAACACTCTTGGTTTAATCAAGAGTGTTTTGTTTGAACCAGATTAAATTTCTAAGTCATCTACTGCTTTAGAGAGATCTTCTGCTGGTTGATCGTCTAAGCTGTTGATTGAAGATTCTTGTCGGGTACTTCCTTCTGGCTCTAGGATTTTAAGGTTTACTCGAGCATTATTACGGGCTCCTACAATACGGAGTAGGGTACGGATTGCTTTTGCGGTTGATCCAGCTTTTCCAATTACATAGCCCATATCTTGGGGATTGACTTGAAGTGTTATCAACACTCCCATTTCATCTACTGTTCGTTCAATCAGTACATCGTTTGGATTGTCAACAATGGACTTGACTACATATGATACGAACTCTTTGTCAAACATTTTTTCCATTACTGCGTTACTTATCTTGTAATCAAGCTATTTTATTTTCTCCTATAGCTTTGTATAGTATTATACCATATTTTTAAGAATGTCAATTTTTTTGATGTATATTTGTCAACGGGCTATAGTTATGGCATATATATCACAAAAACCGCCTTTGTAGAGGGCTTTTGCAGCTTCTGATAATGTGGATAACGTTGTGGTGACATCATCAATGAGGAGGATTGTGTGAGGATAGTCGGAGGGTGTGTTGGGAGTCCAGAAGGCGTTTACAAGATTTTGTTGTCGATCTTCTTTGTGTGAAAGGCTCATTTGTGGTTGGGTATATTTTGTACGAATAAGATCGGTATATAAAGGCACGGTTAAGTCTTTACTTAGGTGGGAAGCAAGTAATAAAGACTGATTATATCCTCGAAATGCTTGTCGTTTTGGATGAAGTGGGATCGGGCATATTACAAAAGGAGTTGTCTGAGATTGTATGAAATGACTAAGGCCTTTTAGTAAAATACGAGAAAGAGGATAACTTAAGTTCTGTATATTTTGATATTTGAATCGATGAATGGTATGCCGAATATGGGGATCTTGAAATGGGGTGAGAGAAATAACGGTTTTGAGATGCGGATACTTATGTGGACGAACTTCGGATATTAGTTGTGAATTGTATCGAAAAAAATATGAAGGGTGTGGATTTTGTTGTGGAGAGATGATAATGTGATTTGGAAGGGTATCAAGGCAGGTGCTACACAAGCTATTTGGTGCAATAGTTTTGCATAAAACACATTGGTGAGGGATAAAAGTGTCAAGAATGTTGTCAAAATAGGACATAATCCAATTTGGGTTTACATACGGGTGTGGTATGCTATAATTATAACAGTATAAATTGAAATCTGAAAACACACACAATTATAAAGTTCTCTATATGTTAGGATTATCCTCTAAAAGTTCGTTTGGTATCGATATTGGTACTCAGACAATTAAGCTAACTGAAGTAAAGAAAAAAGGAGGGAAGTATCACTTGGTAAATTATGTTACCTGGAGGGATCCTTTGGAGGATGTGGTGCAAGAAAAAGGTGGTGCTCGCAACTCATCTTCTGAATTGATTGCGAATATCTTGAATAATATGATTCAGCAAGCAAAGATGAATATTCAGAGTGTTTACTTGGCGATTCCATCTTACCTTGCTTTCTCTGCACCAGTTGAATTTCCTATTATGTCCAATGAAGAGTTGGTGAGTGCAGTTAATATGCAAGCTCGGCAACATATCCCTGTGCCTATTGAAGATGTTCAAGTCGATTGGCTGAATCTCGGAGTGAGTTCTGATCAAAAAACAATACACGTGCTCCTTATGGCGGTACCCAATACCGTTATAAGCAAGTATCTTAAAATAGCTGAATTAGCGGGAATTGAAATAGAAGGATTTGAGTTAGACATCTTTTCTCAAATGAGAGCTACTGATATGTCGTCATCTCCAGCGTGTTTAGTTGATTTTGGTGCAAGAAGTTCTAGTGTGGGTATTTTTGATGAAAAACAGCGGCTTTCCTTGTTACGTTCTTTTGATGTAGGAGGGAATCATATCACGAATAATATTGCAAGTGCAGCTGGTATTCCTGTTGAACAAGCTGAGAAAATGAAGATTCAATTTGGAGTTGGGGGAGAGAGTGAGGAAGTTACAACTGGATTTGATATGACGTTTAGAAGAACTATTATTAGGGATTTAGTTCGAGCAATTCAAGAGTATGAGCGTAGTACTCAGGCGGAAATGAATAATATTATTCTTATTGGAGGAATGTCTCATATGAAAGGCCTGGAATCATATATGAAACAGTGTCTAGTTTCTGAACATCCTTCGTATGAAAGAATTCAAGTGTCTATAGGAAAGCCTACACCATCAGTAGTGGTTCCCTCAGATTTCACATCTCTCTTTGAATCAACTGTTTGGCAAGAAATTTCTCTGTCGCTCGGAATTGCCTTAAAATAATTACTATGGATAATATACGATTTATTCCTGAGAATCAAAAAGAAGTATCAGGTAGTCATCATGAAAAAAATAAAGAACTCGGGTATCCTCAGCTTATCTTATATGTAGCTCTTATCCTTTTAGTTCAAATTGGTCTGCTTGAAGCGGTACATCATTTTGGTTTGCAGAGAAAGAATACGGAGCTTAAGTCTCAAATTGCGGAATTCGATGTTCAAATTCCTACTGATTTACAAGCAATATCACGGTTAGGCCCTCTTATTGGTGTTACTGGTGATTTGAGTGGTCAAGCATCAAATGTTGGCTTTGTCTTGGAAAATCTTAAACAAGAGGTTACAAGTTCTGTTCGTATTAGAAGGATTACATTTACTAAACGAACAGGTGTAATTCGTATCGGTGTAGTTGCTAGTTCTGTGGATGACTTGATTCAACAAGAACAAATCTTTGCGAATTTAGACTTTGTTCAAAGAGCAGAGAATTCTAATATTCAGTTGGGAGATGATTCTGAATCTATTACAGCTCAAATTAATATAGTTCTGAACCAATAAATAGTATGAAAAAGATGTATACAAAATTAAAAAGAAGTCTCTTATATGATTGCGCATTGATTACATTCGCTATTGTTTGTGGGTATACTATTCAATTTGTATATGAAAGTAGGTTTGAAATAACAGCGCAAAATAATAATGAGCTTATAGAAGAGGTGAGCTTGAAATCTGCTTTGATTGAAACACAGCAAGTAGACGACATATTAGCTGCTATGCAACAATATGTCCCTAATGATTCTCAGCGTTCCAACTTAACAAGTACCATATCTCAATGGGCACGATCATTTGGTTTAGAATTAGTAAATATTGATTTTGCAACTATTTCATTAGACCCAGCCTCTGAGGAGGAGTCGATGGATAGATCTTCTCTTTTTGAAAGAGCTCTGCGTTCAGAAGTGGTGCAAATGCAAGTTCGTGGAGATGAAGAGTCAGTGACTCAATTTATTACTCAACTAGAATCTTCTCCACGCTTGATTGATATTGTTTCTCTAAGTATAGAGCCAAATGTATTATCAGGTCGTACAATAGGATCTATCGAAGCTTACGTTTATCATCAATAATATGAAAATTACTGGGACTACACTCAAAACTATGTTCAATGGGAAGAAGGATTTTCTTATACTTGCTATTATATTTTGTTCGAGCCTTTATTTTTCTTGGGTGGTTCTCCATCCAGTACTTTTCCCAGAACGAACAGAGACGGACATTAAGGAAGATACTCAGGAATTAATCCAAAATTTTTCTCAAGTTAACGAATAATAAGTATGGTCATTGATTATCAAAGGATTCTTCCTGTCCTAGAAAAGGTTGCACCTGATAGATTATCAGGTATTCAAGATCTAGAAACAATTTCACTTGAAGAATTGAAACAACAGCTTCAAGAAAAGTTTACGATGTCTGAGTTGGTTCATGCCTACTCACATGTGATAGGGGTTCCTTATGCTGAACTCGTTCCTGGGAGAATTAATAAAGAACTGTATTATACATTGCCTGAAAAAACAATGTCTCGATATAAGTTTGTGCCCTTCGAAAAAAAAGATGGGGTGGTGTCATTAGCCTTATTTGATCCATTTGATTATAATACCCTACAAGCGATAAAATTTTTGTTTCGGGACTCTAAAGACACGTTTAAAGTATTTATTTCTTCAGAAGAAGAAATTCAAAAAGTGATTGATAGTTTTCAAAATCTGTCGGCTGAAGTAAAAGATACACTTTCTCAGATGGAAGGTTTGAAAAAGTCTGAATCAGAAAAGACTGTTCAACTCAATACGACAAATGAAACTCTTGATCCTGGAGAACGTATTGAAAATACTCCTATTATTAAGATAGTGTCAGTTATTTTGAAAAATGCTGTAGAAGGAGGAGCATCCGATATTCATATTGAAGGAGTAGAAGAGAATGTTCGAGTTCGATTTCGGGTAGATGGAGTTCTTCATACGAGTCTTATTCTTCCTAAGAATGTTTATTCATCAGTGGTAGCTCGTATTAAAATTTTATCGAATTTGAAAATTGATGAACAGCGAAAACCTCAAGATGGTAGATTTTCTATCTTAGAAGAAGATAAAAAAGTAGATTTCCGTGTTTCTACTTTTCCTACTGAATACGGTGAAAAGGTCGTGTTACGTATTTTAGATACCTCAAAAGGAATTCTTCCCTTGAAAGACTTAGGATTTAGAGGTCCAAAAGCATCTTTGATTGAAGAGTCTATATTGAAACCATACGGAATGGTATTGGTTACTGGACCTACTGGTTCAGGAAAGTCTACCACCTTATATACATTGCTTTCAATGGTCAATAATGAAGAAATTAATATTGTGACACTTGAAGATCCTGTAGAATATTTTGTTTCTGGTGTAAATCAATCTCAAGTTAAGCCTGAGATTAACTATACGTTTGCTTCAGGGCTTCGGTCTATTTTACGGCAGGATCCAGACATTATTATGGTTGGAGAAATTCGAGATGGTGAGACAGCTGGACTGGCGGTACAATCTGCCTTAACTGGGCATTTAGTGTTTTCGACTTTGCATACCAATGATTCTGTTGGAGCAGTTCCTCGACTTCAGGATATGGGAGTGGAACCGTTTTTGCTATCTGCTTCATTAGAATTGGTTATTGCGCAACGCTTAGTGCGAAAGTTATGTAATAGATGTAAGAAAAAAACAGAGATGAGTGATAAGATAAAATCGTACTTTGAAGAAGAGTTTCAATATCTCTCACAAGAGTTATTGTCTCAAGTAGTTACGAGTGATGTTACTCATCTATACGAACCAGTAGGGTGTGAATATTGTAAGGATGGGTTTAAGGGGAGGATGTCAGTGTTTGAAGCGTTGCCAATTACAGAGAAAATGCAATCTCTCATCGAGAAAGGAGCCCAAGAAGATGAAATCTATGATTATCTTCGAAAAAATGATTTTGTTACGTTAAAGCAAGATGGCTTATTTAAAGTGCTAAATGGGGATATATCGCTAGAAGAGTTACTCACAGTAGTTGAACAATAAAAAGTATGATATACTGAACTAAGAAGTAAATGAATACCTATATGAAAAAGAACCTCCTTTTAGTAGAAGACGACAGCTTTATTACACAAATGTATTTAATGAAGCTTGAAGAAATAGATGTAGATGTAGTTGCCTTTGCAAATCCACTTGAAGCTCAAAAGTTTTTGAGTGAAGGAACTATTCAATTTGATCTCTTTTTATTTGATTTGTTTTTGCCAGATATGACAGGATATGAGCTATTGGAATGGGTTAAAAGCACCCCTAAAATAAAAGATGTTCCCGTAGTTATTTTAAGTAATTTGTCATCGCAAAAAGATATTAATGAAGCGTATGAAAAGGGGGCAATTGATTATGTAGTGAAGTCAAATTATACTCCGAATGAAGTGTTGCGGGTTATCAAAAAACATTTAATTGAAGAATAAAAAGTATGGAATTTTCCCTCGATCAATTAGTTCTCAATATTGTAGAAGCCTCAGGATCTGATATTCACCTTAGTGTAGGCAGCTTTCCTGTCTTTCGATTGAAAAGTCGCTTGTCACCACAGGAAGAGTTCCCTGTAGTGAGTAAAGAAATTATAGACAGCGTTCTAGACGCATTGATGGAAGAATCAGATATTCAATCATTGTACTCTGGTATAGAACAGGATTTTGCACATTCCTTTGATTTTGAGGAAAACCATTATCGATTCCGTATCAACGCTTATATGGCTCAGGGATTGCCTAATTTGGTTATGAGGTATTTACCAACCGATATCATTGGGATTGAAAAGCTGAACCTCCCACCTGTAGTGCATCAGTTTGCTCAATTAATGAGAGGCTTTGTTTTGGTTACGGGACCTACAGGATCAGGTAAATCAACTACCTTAGCAGCTGTTGTGAATGAAATTAATCATTTTAGAGAAGATAAAATTATCACAATCGAAGATCCTGTGGAGTTTATTTATAAGCCTCACAAATGTATGATTTCTCAACGAGAGATTGGGCAAGACAGTCTGAGTTTTGCCTCAGCTCTTACTTCAGCCTTTCGTGAAGATATCGATGTTGTCCTGTTAGGACAAATGAGAGATTTAGAAACAATGAGAACTGCGGTTACTGCTGCTGAGACGGGACATTTAGTCTTGTCTACATTACATACCAATAGTGCAGCACAGTCTATAGATCGTATTATTGATACCTTTCCATTTCATCAACAACCGCAAGTACGTTCTCAGCTATCGAATTCATTACAAGGAATTATCTCACAAAGATTGATTCCTACTACTACAGGTGATTTAACTCCAGCTGTAGAAATTCTATTGGTTAATAATGCGGTAAAAAGCCTTATTCGTGAGAATCGTATCTATCAAATTGATACGGTGATTGAAACTCACTTTAAAGATGGAATGATATCAATGAACCGATCGTTATTTGAATTGATCAAAAAAGGAATTGTGTCATATGAAACCGCCCTATTATATTCTCCAGATCCTATCACTCTCCGTAATATGTTGAAGCGAGTTAAAACCTAATACTAAAAATATGCCAAAATACGTTTACTACGCAAAAAATAATGTAGGAGAACAAAAAAAAGGAATGGTAGATGCAATTAGTGAGGATGTTGCAGTTACCACACTTCAGAACCATGGGCTTATTGTTATATCTCTCAAAAGTGTTGATGATCAATCTGCGTTACAGGGGAATATCTCTTGGCTCGAAGGTGTTTCAGATCGGGATATGGTGATTTTTTCGCGACTTTTAGCTACGTTGCTTGAAGTACAGGTACCTCTTATGGAGGGTCTCGCTATCTTGCAAGGGCAGACTAAGAATAAATATTTCCAGAAGGTTTTAGGGCAAGCTGTTGCTGATGTGGAAGATGGAAATCTTCTTTCGGAAGCTCTTTCTAAACATCCTAAGGTATTCTCTCAGTTATATGTGGCAATGATACAGTCAGGAGAAGCCTCGGGATCTCTTCAAGCCTCATTGATTTTTATGGCTGATTATCTTGAAGAACAATACGGATTGAATAGTAAAATTAAAGGAGCCTTAATCTATCCTGTATTTGTTTTAGGAATCTTCCTTGTTATTGGACTAGGTGTTGCCTATTTTGTGTTACCACAGTTGATTTCAGTGTTAGAAGGGTTAGAGAATGTTGAATTGCCTTTAGCTACCCGTATGATTATTTGGATTAGCGAATTTATACAAGAATATATTATTGCAATTATAGTTTCTCTCATTGTAGGTGTTTCTGGGCTTGTATATTTCTTTAAAACTACTGTAGGGATTAAATTTTGGAATAAATGGCAACTGAAAATACCTGTATTTGGTTCATTATATACTAAGGTCTATGTTGCTCGATTTGCTTCAAATATGAGAACTCTTTTAGAGGGGGGAATTCCTATCTTATCTGCCTTAAAAATTAGTTCTGATGTAGTAGGGAATGTGATTTTTCAAAGTATTATTATGGAGGCTATTCAAGATATGAAAGGAGGATCCCAAATGTCAGTAGCCTTTTTGAGACACGAAGAATTTCCTGCTATTGCCAGCCAAATTATACAGGTAGGAGAAAAAACTGCACGAATTGAATCGGTTTTAGATACGCTGACTCGATTTTATAAGAGAGATGTAGATGCTGTGGTAGATAATCTAACGACATTGATCGAACCAGTAATGATTGTTGTGTTAGGAGTTGGGGTTGGGATCTTTGTTATGGCAATCTTGATGCCTATTTACAATGTTACGGGGTCTATCTAATCTCGAAGTTGTCCACAATAATAGGGTGGTCACGCTATTTACAAAGTTGCCTGTTCGATATAAAATAAGGGTAGATATAAGATAAATTTAAATACAATGAAAGGAGGTGAATACAACATATGAAAAAACAACTAAAAAAAGGATTTACCCTTATTGAGCTTTTGGTAGTAATTGCTATTATTGCTATCTTAGCTGGAGTTGTCCTTGTAAACGTTAATGCCGCTCGAAACAGAGCACGAGCAGCAGCTGTTACATCTGGACTATCTCAGTTACGGAGTGCTATGGAAGCAGAAGGATACGATCCATCTACAAATATCTATGACAATCCATCA
>PXDG01000164.1 GCA_003565105.1 Parcubacteria group bacterium
CCGCTCTCACGGACACCAAGTAAAGAGTAGCTTTGATGGAGTTATTCCGACCTTAATGCAGCGCTATCGGGAGACTGACTCAGATTTTGTGCGGCCTGAGATTGAGAAATATATGGTCAATACGCTCTGTCCTAGTTGTCACGGAAAGCGTTTGAAAAAACAATTCCTTGCAGTTCAGGTAGCTCGGAAGACTATTGATGAAATGGTTAATATGAGTATTTTTGATCTCCATAGGTATGTTGCAAAGATTTATAACAACAAAGAGTACTTTGATGAACGAGGGCTTCGAGTCAGTAAACCAATTTTGAAAGAGATTATTGCTCGGTTAGAATTCTTGTTAAATGTGGGATTGAATTATTTGACCTTGGATCGAGCTAGCAATACGCTTTCAGGTGGAGAGGCGCAACGAATTCGCTTAGCTACTCAGATTGGATCTGGTTTGGTGGGTGTACTCTATATTTTGGATGAACCCTCGATTGGATTGCATCAGCGAGACAACTTAAAGTTGATCGAGACCTTGAAACATCTTCGAGATTTAGGAAATACGGTTATTGTGGTGGAACACGATGAAGATACGATACGGACTGCTGACTATGTGATTGATTTTGGTCCAGGAGCGGGAAATGCTGGTGGTCGTATTGTGGCTCAGGGAACCTACGATGAGCTCTTGACTCAAGAAGGTATGACTGCTGAATATCTTTCAGGGCGACGTTCAATCCATCCGCCCAAGACGTATCGGAAAGGGAATGGTAATGCTATTGTAATCAAGGGAGCTGCGGAAAACAACCTTCAGAACATTGATGTGAAAGTCCCTCTCGGAAAGTTTGTTTGTGTTACTGGAGTTTCAGGATCTGGGAAGTCAACTTGGGTTCAAGATATTTTGTGTAAGCATATTTCCCACACAATGAATGGGGCAAAAGAGCTTCCTGGGAAGTTTAAAGATATGAAAGGCTTGGATAATATTGATAAATTGGTCAATATTGATCAGTCTCCAATCGGACGAACACCGAGGTCGAATCCCGCTACCTACACAGGGATGTTTACTACAGTACGAGATTTGTTTTCCAAGACACCTGAGGCACAGATGAAAGGATACAAGGCGGGTCGATTTAGTTTTAATGTCAAAGGAGGACGGTGTGAGACCTGTAAAGGGGATGGAGTCTTGAAAATTGAAATGAACTTTTTGCCTGATATTTATGTCGATTGTCCAGATTGTCATGGGAAGCGATACAATCAAGAAGCCTTATCGGTCAAATATCGAGGAAAAAGCATTGCTGATGTACTGGATATGGATGTCGAGACAGCTTTAGAGTTTTTCAAGAGTATCCCTTCTCTAAAAGACAAGCTATCCACATTGTATGATGTTGGTCTTGGGTATATGAAATTAGGACAACCCGCTCCACATCTTTCAGGAGGAGAAGCTCAACGGATTAAATTAGCTACCGAGCTTTCTAAGCGTTCAACAGGAAAAACGCTCTACATCCTTGATGAGCCAACCACGGGATTGCACTTTGAAGATGTTGCTAAGCTTTTAGTGGTGATTCATCGACTGGCAGACAAAGGTAACAGTGTCTTGGTTATTGAACATAATCTTGATGTAATTAAAAGTGCAGATTATTTGATCGATATGGGGCCTGAAGGTGGATCAGGAGGAGGAACCATTGTTGCCCAAGGAACACCAAAAGAAGTTGCGAAGGTGAAGCAGAGTTACACGGGACAATTTTTAGCTAAAATGAAATTGTAATATGGCTCAATCTCTCACGGAGACCCTCATTCTCTTTTCTGTGCATCGTCGGTTAGCAACCAAAGAAGAGTTGTATCACTATCAGTATCGCACTAATATTCCGTTAGATGAGATATCTTCAGAAGCATTAGCTATTCCAGGAGTGATATACCGTGCTGGAATGTACGGGTTTGAAGATGAATTTGAAGATTTGTGGAAATTACGACAAGAAATGGATAGAGAAACCATTCGTAGGTACCGTAAAATTCAACGTTATGGTAAAATTTTGATTTCTATTCCATATATTCGAGGAATTTTTGTTGCTGGTTCCTTGGCTTTTTCTTCGGGTAACGCCAAAGAAGGAAGTGATATTGATGTTTTTGTGGTGACGGCAGTTGATCGTATTTGGCTCGCTCGGTTTGGTATTACTCTGGTCACTCAATTATTGGGTATCCGTCGCAGAGGATCCTATGATGAAAATTTATTTTGTTTGAATCATTATGTGACTGAGGATGCATTGTATCGGAAAGATCATGATATTTATTCTGCAGAATTGTATAGTGATTATATTCCTGTGGGGCAAGAGTCCAGTGAAATGGTTCAGAAATTTTGGAAAGCTAATCTTTGGCGCAAAGATTTTTATCCTCAGATTCGGGAGCGTAAGTATCCTTTGTTTGCGAATATTTCCACTTGGTGGGGTAAGAAAATCATTTAAAACATCGGGAATGTCTCAGGTCTTGCCTGGGTATTTAATCAAGTTGTACGATTGTTGCAAAAAAAGAAAATATCTCATAACCCGTTGAGTCGTGAGATCTCTGCTCGGATTACTGCTACTGATATTGAGTTGGAGTTTCATCCACAACCGAATGCAATACATATTCAACAGTTGATGATACAGCGGAAACAAGACCTTTGCTTATGATAGCGGTGTATGATACAGGTGCAGGAGGTCGACAGATTATGCAAAAGGCGCAAAAAATACGGCCAGATTTGATCTATCGGTTGTATGAAGATCAGGAAATACTTCCTTTAGGAGATAAGACACCTAAGCAAATCAGAACACGGGTGACTTCAATTTGTGAGAATCTTTTTCAAGAAGGGTATACGCTTGTTATTCTTGCCTGTAATACTGCTTCGGTTCATACGATTCGTTATTTACAACAAGTGGTTATTCCTCAGAAATATCCAGGATGTAATGTGTTGGGAGTAACAAAACCTTTAATGGAATATGTCATCAAAGAGTACTCAGATTACAAGACCCAGAAAGGTGTTTTATTAGCTACTCAGGCTACAATTACGTCAGGATTTTATCAGCAAGAACTTATGCTTGAGGGATTCAATACCATGGAGTCTATTCCAGCGGTTGGGTTGGCAGAGGCGATTGAATATAATGACATTCAATCGATACAGGAGGTATTACTTCATTACAAAGCTTCGTTGGGAGAGGCTCAGTATCTTATCTTTGCCTGTACCCATTATTCATTGATTCGAGAACAGATACTACAACTCTATCCTCATCTAACTATTATTGACCCAAGTCAATACATTGCCGAAAGGATTCTTTGGTACTTAGAGAAGTATCCAAAATACAGATCTATCTGAAGAGGGTTACATTTTTAAAGTTGGTTCTACTAGATGGTTGATTTGCTCTAGGATATCCGATACCTCAGATATTTTTTGCCACTCTGGAGGAATTACATCTGGTTGATTCGAAACGGTATTTTCTATCCAGTAGGCAGGTACGCCAATACTTTGGGCAGCTTCATAGTCATAGAAGTAAGAGTCACCTACCATCAGGCTATCTTGGGGCAAAAGATTTTCTTGTGTAAGAATTCTTTGGATGACCTCCGCTTTGCCGAGAGGATTATCTCCAGGTGAAGAGTGATATGAGTGAAAGTAGTCTTCGATACCAAAGTATTGGAGTTTGTTGAGCAGTTCGGATTCTGCTACTTCTGCTGGAGCTGGATTAGCTGAAATTAACACAAGCAGCACCCCCTGTGAATGTAGAAACGCTAAAGTTTCTCTAATCTTTGGGGCGAGTTCCAGGTGTTGGAGATATTGGTTTTTTGTGGAAGGATCATGATATATCCAATGAGGTTTTTGAGTTCGTTTGGTAGACTTTGGATACCAGATTGTGCCATCTCCATCAAGGAAAATGAGTTTGGGCATAGGCATAAGTGAATAATTCGCATACAATGACTTTTATAGTCAGAGGAGGAATGTGCTAAAGAATTTTATAGATACTGGACATGTGACAGGTTTTCAAGGAACAAAAAAAGAGGCATAATATTAGAGTAGAAGCTAATAAAAAGAAATATGCCACAAAAAGACGAACAACTCATTCAATTACTTTGTACTGTGTTAC